>NZ_JACVJJ010000053.1:0-25634 GCF_015711935.1 Candidatus Solincola tengchongensis | reverse complement strand
CGCACATCCAGCGCCGGCCGCCTCTTCGACGCCGTGGCCGCAATCCTCGGATTGAGGACTCGCGCTCATTACGAGGGCCAGGCGGCCTGCGAGCTGGAGGCGCTGGCCTCCACAGCCCCTCATTTTCTTCGCGTAAGGTCCTATCCCTTGGACATCGAGGCCGGGAAGGGCTTGGTGGTCTGGGATACCCGCCCTCTGGTCCTCGCTGTCCTCGAGGATCTGGAAGCCGGCCGGGGACCGGCGGAGGTAGCCGCCCGTTTTCATGCCGCGCTGGCCAGGGGCGTGGTGGAGATGTGCAGGATCCTGAGGGAGAGATCGGGGTTGGACCGGGTGGCCCTCAGCGGGGGCGTCTTCCAGAACCGGCTGCTCACCCCCCTGGTGGCGGAGCTCCTGGAAGCGGAGGGTTTCCGGTGCCTGCTGCACCGCAGGGTCCCCTGCAACGACGGCGGCATTTCCCTGGGGCAAGCGGTGGCGGCGGCCAGCCGTCGGGAGAGGGATGGCGGTGCCGGACGGTGAAGCCGAGAGGCGTAAGGGGAGGCGGCAGCCCCGGTCCCTTGACGCTTGCGGCGGACGGGAACGTGTTCTGGGGCCTGGCACCGGTACCGAGTGGATGAGCCGAGCAGTTCCAGGGAACGGCAGGCGGGGGAAAGCGGAACGGCGGCTATAATATCCCCGTGATCGGAGGAGATCCATCCGGGAACGATAGGATGGTGGCGGCCGGGGAAGAAAGACCTTTTTCGCCCGGGACGTTTAAAAGGAAGGCGAGCGGCACCCCGGTACCTCGCTCTGCCGGGGAGGGGCCCTTCTGGGCCAAGGCTCCGAAGTTGAATGTTCAGAGGAGCGTTGGGGAAGAGCGGGGCCTAGGTTAGGGACCGGGATTGTCCCAGGCGAGTACGGACCGCGGACCGGGACGGCGGAGCAGCGGCCCTGATTCGTGGCCGGGACTTCAGGGCGTCCCGGCACGGAGGGCTTGCGGGTCCGGGAGATGGAGAGGAAGTCTTGAAAAGCGACGGGAGGATGGGACATGTGCCTGGCCATACCCGCTGAGGTGGTGGAATTGCGGGAGGACGAGACGGCGCTGGTGGAGATCGGCGGGGTCCGCAAGGTGGTGAGCCTCATGCTCATGGACGGGGTGGAGGCGGGCGACTACGTGCTCGTGCATGCCGGCTTCGCCATCGAGAAGGTGGACCGCGAGGAGGCGGAGAAGACTCTGGCCGTCCTCGAGCAGGCCGCGGAATACGGTCCGCTCTACGAATAGGCACGAGTAAGGATAAACCGAATCATGAGATACCTCGACGAATACCGATCCTTGCGGCTCGTGGAGGGGCAGCTCCGGGAGATAAAGGAGCTTTCCATATGCGCCGTCCTCATGGAGGTGTGCGGCACCCACACCATGGCCATCTCCCGTTCCGGGATACGCCCACTTCTGGCTCCCGAGGTGGACCTGGTCTCCGGACCGGGTTGCCCGGTCTGCGTGACCTCGGAAAGGGACATGGGGCGGGCCGTGGCTCTGGCCTCACTGGAGGGGGTGATACTGGCCACCTTCGGAGACATGGTCCGCGTTCCGGGCCCGCAGGGAACTCTATTGGAAGCGTCTTCCAGAGGAGCCGCGGTCAGGGTGGTGTACTCCCCCCTGGACGCCCTGACGTTGGCGAGGGAGAACCCGGACCGCCGGGTGGTCTTCCTGGGAGTCGGTTTCGAGACCACCGCGCCCACTGTGGCAGCGACGGTACTGCGCGCCAGGGAAGAGGGCCTGAGAAACTTCTACTTGCTCAGCCTGCATAAGCTCATCCCACCTGCGCTTAAGGCTTTGGTTGACATGGAAGATTTTGCCATAGATGGATTCCTGCTCCCCGGTCACGTCAGCGTGGTGCTGGGTACGGAGGCCTATGGTTTCCTGCCCCGGGAATACGGAATCCCATGCGCGGTCTCCGGCTTCGAGCCCGCGGACATCCTGCGAGCTGTGTACCTGCTTTTGCGCATGAAGGCGGCGGGGGAGCCGGAGGTGGTCAACGAGTACTCCCGGGCGGTGCGCCCGGAGGGGAACCGGAAGGCGCGGGAGACCATGTTTCATGTCTTCCGGGAAACGGATGCGGAATGGAGGGGTCTGGGAGTGATCCCCGGAAGTGGCCTGGAACTGCGCGATGAGTTCCGGGATCTGGATGCGGGGACCTGGGACATAGAGGTCCCGGAGGTCGGGGAGAGGAGCGGCTGCCGGTGCGGTGAGGTCCTACGCGGCAGGATAAGGCCGCCGGAATGCCCCCTCTTCGCGCGGGCCTGCAATCCCGATTCCCCATTCGGGCCCTGCATGGTCTCCAGCGAGGGGACCTGTGCCTCCTATTACCTCTATGAGGAAGGGGGCAGGGAATGAGGCGATGAGCTCGCCCACGGCGCATGGGCCTATCGCGTTGCGAGCTTCTCGGACGAGGTGGCCCTCCCCGCTTCCAGTGCGGTCCGCAGGGAAGAGTACGTATGGGGTTCACCGAGGAGTTGAAAGCGGCAGGTCATGCGGCGGGTATCGGTGGGGGCGCGCCACCGGGGTGCCCGGAGGCCTTTCGCGGTCAGGGGAGACGGGAGAGAACGGTATGGCGGATAAGGTGATCACCATGGCCCACGGCGCGGGGGGTTCCCGCATGCTGGACCTCCTGGAAGAGGTGGTCTTCCCCGCCCTGGGGAGGAGCGCTTGCCCGGACGCCGAGGATGCCGCCGCCCTTCTCCTGGACGAGGCCAAGCCCGGTTTCCGCCTGGCGTACACCACGGACTCCTTCGTGGTCAAACCCCTCTTCTTCCCCGGTGGCGACATCGGGAAACTGGCGGTATGCGGCACGGTGAACGACCTCTGCATGCGGGGCGCGAAGCCCCTCTACCTGGCCATGGGGCTCATCCTGGAGGAGGGGCTTTCATTCCAGGTTCTGGAAAGAATCCTTCGTTCCGCCGGGGAATGGGCGGAGAGGGCCGGGGTCCGCGTGGTGGCCGGGGACACCAAGGTAGTGGAGAAGGGAGCCGCCGACGGCATGTACGTCAACACCTCCGGCGTGGGGATCATCCCCCCGGGTAGGGAAGTATCCATCCGGGGAGCCCGACCCGGCGATATGCTGTTGGTAAGCGGCAGCGTGGGAGACCACGAGACGGCGGTCCTGAGCCGCAGGGAGGGATTCGGTTTCCTAACGGAGGTGGAATCGGACTGTGCTCCCCTGAACGGGCTGGTGGAGGCCATGCTCGGGGAGGGCGAGGTGCATGCTCTGAGGGACCCTACGCGCGGAGGGCTGGCAGCCTCTCTCAAGGAGATGGCCTCCGCTTCCCGGGTGGCCCTGGAGGTCAGGGAGGCGGACATACCCGTTCGGGAGGAGGTGCGGGCCTTCTGCGAGGTGCTGGGCTTGGACCCCCTGCTGCTGGCCAACGAGGGAAAGCTGCTGGCCGCCGTGCCCGAGAGCTCCGCGCCCGCCGTGCTGGAAGCCATGCGCGCCCATCCCCTGGGTAGGGAAGCTGCGGTCATAGGCCGCGTCCTGGAAGGAAGGGGAGGCGAGGTCTCCCTCCTCACCCCTCTGGGTTCGTCACGGCTGCTGCGCATGCCCTCCGGAGAACACTTCCCGCGCATATGCTGAGGGAGTGGAATCGCCCCTCGCGGTCGAGCTTACCCCGTCCATCGCTGCCATCATCTGGGGGACCGGCTCGGCGGACTTGCTGCCGGCGCCATATCGCCGCTGACGCCATTCCCGGAATAGGCCCATGCTCGTAAGGGAAGCCGCCGATTCTTATCAGGCCCGGCGTGTGGCGCGCGACGGGCCGCGGTTCAGGCGACGAATCTCACCTTTTCCTGGAGGAGTATCTCCCTCTGGTTTAAGGCGGCTATCCCCATGAGCAGGTATCCGCACAGCCACAACAGGTCGATGTGGTTTCCGGAGGAATAAAGCCCCTGCCAGCTCAAGTAGGCGAAGATGATGTCCGCTACCGAGAAGGACATGAACGCCGAGGAGAGCAAGAACCAGTGCCCCCCGTGGGGCCCCCCGGAGAAGGTCATGGCCACCACCAGGGCCAAGGCCAGCAGGGCGAAGTCGAGATAGACGTAAGCGGGGTTGATGGCCTTGTCCAGAAGAAAGGCTTCGGCATCCGTGAATATTGGAAGGGTGACCAAGAGGGTTATGGCCACGAGTATGCCGATTATAAGAGCCAGGCTCGCAGCCGCGTACCCCTTCCTCATGGGAAGCCCCAGTCTGCGGAAACCGGAGATGACCAGGGCCAGGGCGGCGATGAAGGGCAGGTAGGCGGCCAGCCATAGGGCATCGGCCAAAGAGGGGTAAGGGACTTCCGTCCCGGCGAGGACTTCATAGACAAACCAGGCGAACTCGGCTCCCAGGTCCAGGACGAGGGAGACGAGGATGAGCCGCCAAATGAGCCGCGGCGGATCCCCTTTCCTGAAGTTCCTTAATAGCGCAAGGACGGCGGCTACGGAGAAGGTTGCTGCAATGACCGGAAGGAGGTCGAAGAGGAATACGCAGGCCCTGCCTTCAGGATTGAGGTATCCGTAGAAGGCCAAAGTGTAGAGCAAAAAGGCCGCGGAGAAAAAAACCAGCGCTATTACGATGCCCAGTTGCAGCCATGAGGCCCTACATTCTTTCATGGCCTCAACACCTCCTCGCGTGCGATTCATGGTCCGATTGCGGGCGTCGGCCTTGTTGCCGATTTGCACTCAACAAAAAGAGGGAAGATATCAATGGCCTCTTTCCACGCCCTTATCGCTTTCAACGCCGTCGCATAGGTCCATGCGACCTCTTGCATCGTACTATAACGACTCTAGGCGCTTCTAAGTCGTCATCCTGCCCGTGGCTCATGGCGATGGAAGCGCATGAAAATCGCCATCGTCTGTTTCCGGGGTCGGACAGGCCTAAACTTCCATTTATTTTCGGCAAGAAAGACGCGCTCTTTAGTCGATCGAGGAAAGGCTCAAAAGCCGGGAGCCGGGTCCTCGGGAAGAGGCAGCGGCGAACGCAGGGCATCCAAGAGCGGGGGAACGCCGGCGCTCACGGGATTGTCGTGCGGTTCGCTTGCCGCCAGGGGCAAGGCAACATGCGACCTTCCCGGCGGACTCGAGTGTCACTAACCCGCAGGATGCGCCCCGAGGCCCTATCTCACTTGGTTCCCATTTGGTTCCGCTCCCAGATCTTGATCCATTCCTCCTCCGGGAACTCGGCGAACTGGATTAGGGTCCCCAGGGCCTCGCGGGGGTGAAGGTAGCATTCCTTCCACAGGGGGTTGGAGGTGTTGATGTCGAAGGGGTTGAGGCCCTGTGCACGAAGGTGTTCCACCGTCGCCTCCAGGTCGCTGACCTTAAAGGTCAGGTGGTGCAGCCCCTCCCCGCGCCGGGCGATGAAGCGATTGACGAAGTTGTCGGGGTCGGAGGAATAGACCAGCTCCAGCATGCTCCCCGAGCCCAGGAGGAAAGAGGTGAAGCGGAAACCGCCCCATTCCATGTCCATGACCTCCCTGGCTCCCAGTACCCGGGTGAGGAAAGCCGCCGCCAGCTCCTTGTCCTTGACCGCGAAGGCCACGTGATCCAGCTTCTCCACGTTGTGCATGCTCGTCCTCCTTCCTCCAAGCATAAGGGTCATGTTTCAGTGATCGGTGTGGCGTAGCCCGTAGAGGGCTCCTTCGAGCACTCCGTCCAGGGCATCGTAGGCTGCGTCGTTTAAGTGGGAGTCCTGAGGCTGCAGGGCGTACTCGGCCCGCAGGCTACCGTCCGGTGAGGCCAGGACTCCGTAAAGGTCCACCACGGACACCCGGCCGGGATGTTCCGAAGCCAGCCGCTCCAGAAACCTGTTGTACTGGCGATGGTTCCATACCAGCCAGTATTCGGTGTGCTCGGCTACCATGGGCAGGGCGTTTCCCAGCAGGACGGGAAGGCCTTTTCTTGACGCCGCTCCGACGACGGTCTCGATAATCCTCTGGTTCCTCTCCAGGTTGGAGCGCGCCGTCGCCTCGTCTCCTCCCTCAAAATCCTCGAAGCATAGCTTGAAGAAGAGGGGATCTCCTCTTCCCGCCCCTTCTATCACTCCAAGGGCGGAGCCGGTTATGCGCGGCGGGCTCTCCATCTCGTGGTAGAGGAGCGCGTAGCCGCGGAAAAGTGCCGGGATGGCCGGGTCCGGGCTCCCTCCCCAGTGCTCGAACCATGCGCCGAGAACGGAACGGCCGCACATATGGACGAGGGCCCCGTTTTCCTCTGGGACCGCCGTTTCCTCGACGGGTTCCTGCTGGTCCGACGGGGCTTCCTTCGTCTCTTGTGGCCGCCCGTTCAATCCGGTCTCTACCCTGCCGCATCCGGGGATGGAAAACGCGAGAAAGAGAGCGAGAAACGCAGTGCAGGTTCTTATTGCTCCCCTACTCCCCCTTGCCTTCATCCCCGTCACCCCCGGCTTTTGCCCCGAACCCTATGCGGGAGGGGTCACAAGGACCGGCGGTTCACCTCTTCCGTGGCCACTGGCGCTCGCCTGAAGTCCTGAAAGCGTTCTCTTCCTCCCGGCGCCTTCATGATAACACGGGAGGTCATGGTTCACCGTGCCCTGGGCCCCGGCATCGGTTCGCACGTAATAAAGGGTGGCTTGATGCGGGGTATGCGGATCTGGCCGGAGTCCCTGCCGCCTTTTCCTTCTTCGACCCCGCGGTGGATATGCATGGAGGCGAAAATATAATAGGGATGGTCAATAGAGAGGCGCGGGATCAGGGTTGTTCGGTGAACATGTGCGGGGATGCCTTTCGTCGTGGCTCCTCTTCTTAACGGAAACGAATTTGGGAGTGGGCGGGGGGACCTGATGGGAACTGAAGGCTCCATCCCTCCTCTGCCGCACGGGTTGGCGGAGGAGGGATGCCGCAAGGCGCTTTTCATGGGGGGCACGGATACCGGGAAGACCTACCTGGTGCGACGCTGGGCGGATTCGCTTGCGCGGTCCGGGAAGAGGGTGGGGGTGCTGGACTTCGACCTGGGCCAGTCCACGGTGGGCCCTCCAGGATGCCTGGGTTTGCAGCTTCCCTGGGGGGAGAGCGGTGACCCTCTCTTCCCCGCGGCCATGGTCTTCCTGGGCTTCCTCTCTCCGGCCTTCGACGTGGGCTCGGTGGTCGAGGCCGGGCTGCGGCTCGAAAAGCGGGCCGAAGAAATGGGATACGACATCCTTCTTGTGGACACCTCGGGCATGGTGGAGGGCGGTCTGGCCGCACTCCTCAAGCGCAGCAAGATACGCACCCTGTGCCCCGACCTCCTCGTGGTCCTGGAACGGGAGGGGGAGACGGAACATATCTTCCGCGGTTTGGAACGTGACGCCTACGGCGAAATCCTGAGAATCCCCCCCTCCCCGCAGGCTAGGCGGCGGAACCGCGAGGAAAGGGCCGCTTACCGGAGGGGGCTCTTCCACCGTTATTTCGAAGCCGGTAAGGAGATGACCCTCGACTTGAGAGGGTTGGAGGTGGCCTCAACCTCCCCGCGGCTCGCGGCCTCCACAGAGGCCCTGAGCGAGGGCCGGCTCGTGGGGCTCAACGATGCAGCGGGGATCACAAGGGCGCTGGCCCGGGTTCTGCGTTCAGACGGGGACAGCGTGGTACTTCAGAGTCCTTTCAAGGGAGATAAAGAGGAGATAAAGGTCCTTTCCGTGGGCCCCGCCGTCCTTGAGGAGGACGGTTCCCTTCGCTTCCGACCCTGACCAACCAGGGATGCATTTCTACGGATCCGGCTCCGTTTCCCTGAGCCGTGTGATTGTGGAAGCACCAGCCCGAGTTCGGGAATGCATTCCCCCAACGGATTTACATTGACATAGCTCTCAGGATACTCCCTGGGTGACTGAATCCGACGGTCTCCGAGTCAGATTGTTGTTAAAGGGATGAAAATGAAGCCGGGCAGAACGCCGCAATTCGGTGAGGTCGGGAAGCGAGAATCCGACGGTCTCCGAGTCATATTGTTGTTAAAGGGATGAAAATGAATCCGGGCAGAACGCCGCAATTCGGTGAGGTCGGGAAGCGAGACGACACATCCCTAGGCCGGTATACTGCTGCGGGAAAGAACGGGGGATGCGAGGGACTCTTTAGTACGGTCATATTTCTGGTGAAGGTTAAGATCGCGGGTTTCGGCGGGCCCGGCTTCCGTTGATAAGTTCACCCTGAAACGCAGTAACAGGGAAGAAGAGCGGTCTAAAGACGCCGTGGTGGGATGGGTTGATGGCCGTTATGCGAGAGGAGAAGCGGATGGTATACACTTTGAAGTATGAATATACGCTGTCTTGCGGGTGATGGGACCACGTGAAAGTCGTTTTTCCGCCCATCCCGGACCGGCCCTCGCGTTGCTTCAGGAAGTCGGCAGGCGCAGGTATGTTTGGGAGGCGGAGCGTCAGGAAGAGGAGGGTGGCGATGAAGATCGACAGTCCCGAGGCCTATGTGGAGAGCCTTCGCGCCCTGGAGAGGCGCATCTACCTCTTGGGGGAGAGGGTGGAGAACCCGGTGGACCATCCCATGATCCGCCCCTCCATGAACGCCATGGCCGAGACCTACAACCGGGGCGACGAGCCGGAGGCGGAGGAGCTCCTCTTCGCCAGCTCACACTTGACGGGCGGGCGCATCAGCCGCTTCACCCACATCCATCAGAACCCCGATGACCTGGTGAAGAAGGTCCTCATGCAGCGCCTGCTGGGCAGGCGCACGGCGACCTGCTTCCAGCGCTGCGTGGGCATGGACGGCTTCAACGCCCTCTACTCCGTGACCTACGAGTGCGACCAGGAACACGGCACCGAGTACCACGAGCGGCTAAAGGAATACCTCCGCTTCGTGCAGGAGGAGAACCTGGTGGTGGACGGGGCAATGACCGACGTCAAAGGCGACCGGGGCCTCCGCCCCGCGGAGCAACACGACCCTGACCTCTTCGTGCACGTGGTGGAAAGAAGGGCGGACGGGATCGTGGTCCGGGGGGCCAAGGCACACCAGACAGGGGCCCTTAACTCTCACCATATACTGGTCATGCCCACCACGGCCATGCGCAAAGAGGAAGCCGATTACGCCGTCTCCTTCGCCGTACCCGCCGATGCGGAGGGTATAACCTTCGTGCTGGGGCGCCAGCCCTCGGATACCCGGAAGCTGGAGGGCAGTCCTCTGGACGTAGGAAACCCGAAGTACGGAAGCCAGGAAGCGCTCATCATATTCGACGACGTCTTCGTGCCCTGGGAGCGGGTCTTCATGTGCGGTGAGTACGACCAGAGCGGGAAGGTGGTGGAACGCTTCGCCGCTTACCACCGCCAGAGCTACGGGGGCTGCAAGGTGGGCGTGGGGGACGTCCTGGTGGGAGCCGCCCAGCTGGCCGCCGTGTACCAGGGGGTGGAGGGAGCCAGCCACGTGCGGGACAAGATAACGGAGATGATCCACCTCAACGAGACCCTCTTCTCCTGCGGCATCGCCTGCAGCGCACGTGGTGTGCCCACCCCGTCCGGTTGTTACCTCGTGGATGTCCTATTGGCCAACGTGTGCAAGCAGAACGTCACCCGCTTTCCCTTCGAGATCGCCCGCCTCCTGCAGGACATAGCCGGCGGCCTTGTGGTGACCATGCCCTCCCAGAAGGACTTCGAGAACCCGGAGATCGCGCCCTATCTAGAGAAATATCTTCGGGGCTCCGCGGACATCCCCACCATGGACCGCATCAAGGTCCTCAAGTTCATAGAGAACATGACCGTGGGATGCGGTGCCGCCGCTTACCTCACCGAGAGCATCCACGGGGCCGGTTCGCCCCAGGCCCAGCGGATCATGATAAGGCGCTTGGCGGACCTCGAGGACAAGGTGAGGCTGGTGAAGCGCCTGGTGGACCTGGATTGATCGGGGACACTCCAGCTCGATCAGGGGGTAAAGGACTATTGACATCGAGGAGATACCTGCCTCTGGCCCTGGTGGCACTGGCGGCATGCGCCGCGGTCGTCGTCTTCCTGCTGGCGGGAAAGCCGGGAGGAAGGGAGGGGGAGTCGCGAAGCGGCGAAACGCCGCCCGAGGCGCAGGAGGAGCCGAGACCGCCGGAGGCGCAGGCCGAATGTTCAGGGCCTGGAGAGACGGCGGGAGGGGGAGGCGCCTTCACCGTGGTGCCGGGCACGGGAGAGGGCGGTCCGGCGATGATCATCAACTTTCCGGACCCTTTGAGCTGGGGTGAAGCCGCTCCCGGGGAGGAGATGCCGGGCGTCTGCGGTCGATGGGTCCTGGAGATGGAAGGAGCGCCCTTCGCCCTCAAGAACTGCCATCTCCTACTCGATGAGCGCGGAAACCTCGCCCTGCCACCGGATTACGGCAGCGTGCTGGAGATGAGGGAAGGGTTTTATACCTGGGACGTCTCAAGCGGGAGTTTCCAGGCCCACGCTGACCTCGTGGTCAAGGCCGGCTCCGGGGCGGGGCAGGCAGAGATGCCGTTGCGGATAAGCCTGGAGGGGAGGACAGCCTCATCCCTGCTGGAGATAACCGGGAGCTATCTTGCGGTCCCGGGATGGGAGGTCTACACCCCTTATACCCAACAGGGAGGGTTCATCATGCGGCGGCATCCCGTCGGGGCGCCTTAAGATGCAGGATGCGATTGAACGGGGGAAGGATTTTCATCTGCTCCGCTGAATTAATAAGCGAAACATGCTATACTTTCAACCGTGCAAGGGGATGGCTTACGGCGCAACCTTCCCGTGTGGGGAAGAGAGGGGGGGGTGATGTGGAACCCACGATTTTCCGCACTGCAGGCTGACTGAAAAGTCCGGGGACGGGTCGGGGCGGGAATCAAAGCATGAACGCGGAAAACTCCCCCAAGAGGTTCAAAGCGGTTCGGAATTGTTTTCGCGTGGCCTGAAAAAGGCCGGTTGCCGTCGAGAGGACGGCATGATGGCGGCGATTCCGGGAAGGCCCCGAGGAGAGCGTTTTCGGAAGAGACGGCAGGAAAAACAGAGATGTAGAGAGCGGGCGGATTCCGATAGGGATGCAAACGGCTTGGGCCGGTGCAGCTTAAAGGAGTATAAAATCGGATGAGCGAAAAGGGGGGTTGATGGGAATGCGGTGGAAAGCGGCACTGGGTTTTGTGCTGGCCGTGCTCCTGGCGCTCATGGGTTTCGCGGGCTGCGGGGGCAAAGCGGAAGGGGAGAAAGTGGTGGTCAAGATCGGCCTCACCGCTCCCCTGAGCGGCATCGGGGCTGGTTACGGGCAAGACATCAAGTCGGGCCTGGATATGGCCATAGCGGAGATCAACTCCAAAGGAGGGATAAAGATCGGGGACACCACCTACGTCTTCGAGCTGGTGGCGGCAGACGACGAGATGGTCCCCGAGAAGGCGTTGAGCAACGCCCAGCGCTTCGTGCTCGAGGAAGACATCAAGGTGGTGTGGGATCCCACCGCCAACACCATCCAGTCCCTCATGGGGATCAATGAGACGGCGGGCGAGGAGTTCCTGATTATGGCCTACACCAGCGTGCCCCTCTACGCCCAAAAGCCCAATAAGTACATGGTGACCCTTCCCCCGCCGTTCTCCGTCTATGTCAAGGACTGGATAACCAGGGCCCTGACCAAGGGATGGAAGAAGTTGGGAATGCTCCAGACCACCGGGGCTTACGGTGAGCTGTGGGGCAAGACCTTCAAGGACGCCTGGACCAAGGCGGGAGGCACGGTGGTGGCCGAGGCGCCGGCCAGCTACTACACGGAGACCGACTTCACCCCCTACCTGACCACGGTGCTGGCCCAGAACCCCGACGTAATCTTCTGTGGCGGGCCTTCCGAGCCCACGGCACTGGTCATCGACCAGGCGCGCAGCCTGGGCTTCAAGGGCGGGTTCATCGTCATCGACCAGGCCAAGCTGGACATCATCGAGGAGACCACGGGCATGGAGAAGCTGGAGGGCTGCATCGGCGTTCTCCCCGTGGACCAGTCCCTATGGCCGGCCACCCTCCAGGTCATGGAAAAGTTCGAGAAGGAGTACAACCGGCGCTTCACTTGGGAGGCAGCCATCTGCTACACCGGTTTCCACATCCTGGCCAAGGCCATGCAGGAGGCCGGGAGCGTTGACGACGTGGCCGCCATCCGCGCCGCCTTCGCCAAGGGCAACGTATCGGTGACCTCGGGCGAGGAACTCCCCGTGGAGTTCTCGGGGATCAACGACCAGACGGGGGCCCTGTTCATGCCCGGGACCTCGGTGATCGTGGAGAAGGGTGCCTTCCAGGCCGGTGAGCCCGTGGAGTGGTGGAAGCAGTAATAGCGGCAAAGCACAGGAGACCTAAAAAGGGGGAAGCCCCACGGGGCTTCCCCCTGTTCATATCCTCGGCGGACTCGGGAAAAACGAGTTGTGCCCCATCCCTTGAGACGGCAAGGGCGCCACAGCCCGTCGAGGACTTCAGGTAAAGTACCGGGTTCCTTTTTCCGAGAAAGAGATAAAATCTCCGGAACGGAGCAGGCTGTTTCGCATAGGCCCGTCCTGCGAGGGCCTTACAGGCAAGCGAAAAAGGTCGAAGAGGGACTCTGCGTGGATGGATGACCTTATTCGCGAGAGCTTATTAAGCTTTCTCCATGGGTGAAGAGACCCCGGGATGCCGGGTACCGGAAACCGGGCCGAAGCCCTCTTAAGCGGATACATGGGAAGAGAGACTCAGGCTCAAGCGGTTTTAGGCAGCGGAAAGGGGAGATCGGGTTGTCCTTTTTCCTGAACCAGCTGATCATCGGCATCCAGCTCGGAAGCCAGTACGTGATGGTGGCCCTGGGGCTGACCCTCATCTTCGGGATCCTGGACATCTCCCACTTCGCCCACGGCCACCTGTACATGCTGGGTGCCTACCTCCTATACATCCTCATGGTGCTGGCCAAGGTGAACTACTGGCTGGCCCTTCCGCTGTGCATGATCGCCCTAGCCTTGGGGGGGATCGTCGTTGAAAGGCTGGTCTACCGCCCCCTTCGTGACCAGCCGCACATCAACACCTTCATCGCCGCCATAGGGCTCATACTTTTCCTGGAGACCATGGTCAGGGCGATCCAGCCCAAGTCCCTGAGCGTCCCCAAGCCCGTGGACAAGGTTTTCGCCGTTGGCGGGGTGAGCATGGAGGCGCAGAGGCTCATCGTCATCGTGGGGGCCGCCCTGCTAGTGCTCCTCCTCCACCTGTTCATCAAGAGGACCAGGCTGGGAACGGCCATCGAGGCCGTGGCCCAGAACCGCGAGGGCGCCGCCCTGGTGGGGATAAACGTCAACCGTATCTCCCTGCTCACCTTCGCCATCGCCACCTCCCTGGCCGCCGCCGCGGCGGTGCTCATGGCCCCCCTGGCCTTCATCGCCCCGGAGATGGGGAGCGTCCTCATCCTCAAGGCCTTCGTCATAGTGGTATTGGGCGGCCTGGGGAGCATGCAGGGAGCCATCGTGGGCGGGTATCTGCTGGGGATCCTGGAAGCCATGGCCATCGCTTATGTGTCCTCCGCCTACAAGGACGTCTTCGCCTTCGCGGTGCTGATCATCATCCTGGCTGTGCGGCCCACGGGGCTCTTCCGGGGCAGGGATTGAGGGGGGACGTAGATGATGGAAAGGGTAAAGAAGATCGCCAAACCGCTGCTCCTCCTCATCGTCCTGGGTCTGGCCGTGGCTCTGCCCTGGCTGGGCCTGGAGAAGTATCAGCTCCGGGTGCTCACACTGGCCCTGGCCTGGGCAGTGGCTGCCGTGAGCCTCAACCTCATCCTCGGCTACACGGGACAGGCTTCCCTGGCCCACGGGGCCTTCCTGGGCATCGGGGCCTATGCCTTCGGCATCTTCACCGGCAGGATGGGTTGGAATTTCTGGCCCTCCCTCTTGGTGGCCGGTCTGGTCCCCGCTTTCCTGGGGTTGTTGGTCGGGCTGCCTTCCCTGCGCACGCGCGGCCCCTATTTCGCCATCGTGACCCTGTGTTTCAACGTCATCGTCTTCAAGGTCTTCGAGAACTGGACCTGGCTCTCGGGTGGATACCAGGGACAGGCGGTACCCAAGCCGGGGTTCCTGGCGCAACGGTGGGCCCGCTATTACTTCGTGCTCGCCGCCCTGGTCCTGGTCCTTTTGGTGGTGCGCATGATCGTCAAGTCCCTTCTGGGCGTGACCTTCATGTCCATAAGGAGCAACGAGGGCCTGGCGGAGGCGGTGGGCATCAACGCCTTCCGCTACAAGCTCCTCTCCTTCACCGTGAGCTGTTTCCTGGTGGGACTGGCCGGCGCGCTGCTGGCCCTGGAGAATGGGCACCTGGACTACACGATCACCAGCTACACCTACTCCTTCAACCTGCTGGTATATGTGCTCATCGGCGGGGCGGCCACCCTCTCCGGGCCGGTGATAGGAGCCATGGGGCTCTATTATCTTCTGGAGCACATAGAGAAGGCAGTGGGTGAATACCGGTATGCCATCTTCGGGCTGCTCCTCATCCTGGTCATCATCTTCTTCCCCCGCGGCGTGGCCGGGGGGGTCGAGCGGCTGTGGAAATGGTTGAAGGAGAATCGAGCACGCCGTAAGGCGGGGGAGGAGGTGGTGGAGGGATGACCCTGCTCCGCGTGGAGGGTCTCACCAAGATGTTCGGCGGCCTGGTGGCGGTGAACAAGGTTGATTTCGAGGTCCAGACGGGCTCCATCCTGGGGATCATCGGACCCAACGGGGCCGGGAAGTCCACCCTGTTCAACCTCATAAGCGGCCTTCTCCCTCCGGACCAGGGGCGTATCATCTTCGACGGGCGGGATATAACGGGATGGAGGCCTTACCGGGTGGCCCAGGCGGGCATAGCCCGCACCTTCCAAACCACCGCCCTCTTCGAGGAGCTGCCGGTCTACGTGAACCTGATCATCGGGAGGAGGATGCGCACCAGTTCCGGCCTCTGGGACGTGATCCTCCAGACGCCTCGGGCCAGGAGGGAGAAGAGGGAGACCGCGGAGAAGGTCATGGAGGTACTGGCCTTCACCGGACTGGGGGAATACGCCGACCAGCCGGCGGGTTCCATCCCCCAGGAGGCCCAGAAAAGGCTGGCCATCGGGGTGGCCCTCATGGGTGAGCCCAAGCTCCTCCTGCTGGACGAGCCCACGGGCGGCGTGGGCATGGGGGAGACGGAAGCCATCATCGACCTCATCGCCCGTATCCGCGATAGGGGCGTGACGGTATGCGTCATAGAGCACAAGATGCGCATGATAATGAAACTGGCGGACCGCCTGGTGGTCCTGAACTTCGGGGTGAAGATAGCCGACGGGCTCCCGCAGGAGGTCTGCGAGAACCCGGAGGTCATCGAGGCATACCTGGGTGAGTGCCATGTTTGAGATGGACGACGTCTACTGCTACATCGGCAAACATGAGGTCATAAGCGGGGTCTCCCTGCGCATCGAAGAGGGGGAGCTGGTCACCCTGCTGGGGGCCAACGGCGCCGGGAAGTCCACCCTCTTCAAGACCATATGCGGCCTCATCAGGCCCACGCGGGGAAGCATAACCTTCCAGGGCGAGGTCATCAGCAGGAGCAGGCCGGACCAGATAGTGAGGATGGGGATCTCCCTGTGCCCGGAGGGCCGCAAGCTCTTCCCCCGTCTCTCGGTGAGGAAGAACCTCATGATGGGAGCCTATACCAGGTACAAGGAGAAGGAAGAGGTGGCCGCCGCGCTGCGGGAGGTCTTCGAGCTCTTTCCCATCCTCGAGGAGCGCAGCGAGCAGGATGCCGGCACCCTGAGCGGCGGTGAGCAGCAGATGCTGGCCATCGCCAGAGCCCTCAT
The DNA here is from genome assembly GCF_015711935.1 of Candidatus Solincola tengchongensis. Taxonomy (NCBI): domain Bacteria; kingdom Bacillati; phylum Actinomycetota; class Candidatus Geothermincolia; order Candidatus Geothermincolales; family Candidatus Geothermincolaceae; genus Candidatus Solincola; species Candidatus Solincola tengchongensis. The sequence continues at coordinate 9,917 of NZ_JACVJJ010000053.1, read as the reverse complement.
GTCCCGGCCGCGCCTCCTGCTGCTCGACGAGCCTTCCCTGGGTCTGGCCCCCCTGGTGGTGACGCGGATAATGGAGACCATCGCGGACATCAACCGCCGTGGGGTGACCATCTTTTTGTCCGAGCAGAACGCCGGCATGGCCCTCTCCATCTCCAGCCGGGGTTACGTTCTGGAGAACGGGCGTGTGGTCCTCGAGGGCAGCGCCGGGGAGCTTGCCGGCAACGAGGAGGTCAAGAAAGCCTATATCGGGGCCTGAGCGGCCTTGCGGGACGGGGGGTGAAGATGAAAGCCATCAGGACCTGTTCGGGATGCGGGGTGCCGCTGGGCGTCTCGCGCAACATGCGCTGGAACGGCAACGGGACCATAACCCAGGTGAGGGATCCGGCGCACCGTTTGATCTTCTTCGAATCCGATAACCTGGACCGCATGTGGAAAGCGCTTTCCGAGGCCCTGGGGGTCACCGAGGAGCATGTCTGGGAGCTGGTGATAGCCTCCAAGAGCCGGGCCACCAGGGCGTTCCTGCACCGCACCCTGCCCTGGTACGTCAACCTCGCCGCACGCCTTGTAGGTTACCGGGCGCTGATGTCCGCCATCGAGGCTCAGGGGCTGGTGATGGGTTACGGGAAGATAACCCTCGGAGGGCAGTACCCCCGTCGGGGAAGGCCGGAGAGGGTGACCGTGTTCATCGAGGACCCCTATTCGCTCCCCCTCTTCTGCGGGGACTTCAAGGGCGCGGCGGAGGTCCTGGAGAGGAGGTGGGCCTCCCTCACCTACCAGGCACTCGACGAGCGCCGCCACCAGATCGACGTCACCGTGAGCGACGAGAAGCTGGAGGAAGAGTACTTCCATGTCCAGGACGGTCCGCCGCGCAGGGAGGGAGACCTCGCCTATACACCCTGTCCGGAATGCGGAGCGCCGAGGGAATTGGTCCGTTTCTCCTGGGACCTCTCCCGGGGCATCATCCGGGATACGGAGAGCGGCAGGAGGTTGGCCTTCTTCGGCACTGCGGCCCTGCGCGCCGTATTCGACGAACTGAGGCACGAGCTCGGGGTGCGGGTCACCCCCACGGTCATCGACGCGGAGCGCAGGAACACCCTGGGGGCCATGGGCGTGGAGGAGGCGCGAAGCGGGTTCGAGGGGTTGCGGGTGCGGGCCGCCATACGAGGCCTGGGGCTGCTCACCGCTCTCTCGCTGTCCCCGGAGAGGATGGAGGCGGTGGTGGCCAATCCCGCCCTGCCCGAATACCTGGTGGGGCTGGCGCTGGGGATATTCGAGTTGGCCACCGGCAGAAAGGGCGAATCCTCGTGGGAGCTGGTGGATGGCGGCGACCTGCGCATAGAGGTGATCCCCGCCAGCTGAACCCATCCCGGTGGGGCCTCCGGTGTGTGAATCGGCGAGCCTTCCGGCATCCGGGACTTTCAGCTCTCAGGGATTACCCCGCTGGACAAGAAGCATGTGTTCCAGAAGCGGTAAGCACTCCTGCTCTCCGCTATCAGCTTTCAGGGATTACCCCGCTGGACAAGAAGCCTCGAGGTTAAAGCCGCATTGGCTCATGCGGGCCGTCCTTCAGGATAGCGCCTTCGTTTGGGGGGTCGAAAGGCTCTTTCCCGCTCTCGCATTGTCCCCGGTATCCGTCAAACCGCCGTAATGGATGCCGGATCGCACATCATGGGCCAACCCGCTTCTTGCCCCAAGTGCTTCTCCGGACGGTCGTCCCGTGCGAGGACGGCTCGGTTTTTCTCACACCTGTCGAATTCGGGAAGAGCCGCGCTGAGGTTCAAATTGCTTCGTGGTGCGGGCAGGACTTCCGGCGCCCCTAAATCATCCTCCGGAGGGATACGCGTTGTTTTCCTCGTCTCCGATTGAGAAAGCACCGGTGGAAACAGAGGAAGGGGGCTCGAGATGGAAGAGCGGAAGAAGATACTCATCGTGGACGACGACGAGGAGCTGGTGCGCATCCTGAGCATAAACTTCATGGCCGAGGGTTATGAGGTATGCGCGGCCTTCGACGGTGTTTCCGCGGTCATGCGCGCCCACAAGGAGCACCCGGACCTCATCGTCCTGGACGTGCGCATGCCCGCCGGAGACGGCCTCAACGTGGTGGAGAAGCTTCGCTCATCCACCAAGACCTTCAACATCCCGGTGCTTTTCCTGAGCGCCCTCCCCTACGACGAGCTCAAGGAAAAAGCCGCCCAGGCTGGTGTCGTCCACTACCTCACCAAACCATTCGAGCTGGACATGCTGTTGGGCATGGTGAGGAACATATTGGGGATAGAAGACCGCAAGCCTGTCTTAAAGGTCATGGGAGCATGACGTTTGGAGAGATCTTTAACGGAGCCCCCCTTACCGGTTGAAGGCTCGAGGGACACATGGGACGCCGGCAAAAACCCTCGAGCTTTCAACTTCTTCGGTGAGGATTTCCTCGAACCCATATGCTGCCATTCGCCGTGGAGAGTCGATGCCCGGAACCCGCGTGTGGGGCCCCGGGCGCCTGGCGACTTTTACCTCATTCAGGGAAGCGCGGACTCTATGGCCGCCTCCAGCTGGCCGACCACCGCCTCGTAGCTGGAGATGAGAGAGGCGGCGGTGGAGCTCAGCTGCCCCTCGATGTCGGCGATGGTGGAGGTTATCTCGTCGGCCAGGGACTGGATGGCCGAGGTGTTGCCGCCGGCGAGTGACTGTGCGGTCTTCTGGGCAAGGGATTGCAGCTCCTCGAAGAGAGCGGTCAGTTCCTCTCCGGAAGCGCCCATAGAGGCAGGCGGCTTGGCCGACTGGACACCGGAGAGCGCCTGTTGGGCGTATTTCGTCAGCTGGGTGGAGAGTTCGCCGAGCTTGCCACCTTTGGGCAGGTTTTCCAGGCGCTTGACGGTCTCCTCCAGCCCTTGGATCTGGTCCAGGGAGGGGACCAAAGCCAGGAGGTAGTCTATCTCCTGGGCCGCTTGCTCCGTCAGGTCGTAGAGGTAATCGTAATAATCCCAGATGTAGTCGTACAGCTCCACATATTCCTCGCCGAGCTCCACCATATAGTCCGTGGCCTGCTCGAGTTCCCTGTAGAGCTCGTCGAAGGCCTCCTCCGCCTCCTGCAGCTCCTGCTCGTAAGTTTCAGGATCGGAAGTGGCCTCCTCTGTGGAAAGGTCTTCCATTTCCTGCATGGCCTTCTCCGCCTGCTCCTTGACCTCCTCGTAGGTCTCCATGATCTCTTCCTGGGAATCACCTTCGGGTTTTTCCGCCTTTTCTCCGTGGCCCATCCCGAGAGCTATCGCCAGGACCACCGCGAGCGCCGCCGCCCCGAGGATGGAAGCGGTGATGACCAGCGCCCTGACCCTGCGCCTCTTTCTCACCTTCCCTTCCACAGGTTGGTCTTTCATGGCCTTTCCTCCTTCGTATCCTCGACATCTTTGACTTATATCGTGATTGAATGGTATTTTCTGTAACCGTCTTGGACCTCACCTCCATCCGGATCCTCGCCCTCGGGGGAGGGCCTCCATGCCACTTCCGTCCCGGCAAGAAACGGGAGCGACCCCTTTAATCGGGCCTCCCTCCGCCACTGCCGGCGCTCCGCCCCAGTATTCGCCTCGCCTGTTTAACAATCTCCACCACTGCCGTTAAGTCCCTCTTAGGCAAGGGTTAAGATTCGGTTAAGGTGAAATCGGGAGGGTTTGAGAAATGCCGTATCGGTATCGTTTCGGTAGGCGCTTTTCGGGTTGAAGAGGCCGAGAGACCACTCTGTAAGCCTGGCAGAACAGGAGAAAGGTAGACAGGACGAAGCGAGCTATCTCTCGATGTTCAGGCATGAGGTGGCGCGTTTATCGTTGTCTCCGTTTGTGGTTATATTAATCGCATCGGAGCGACCCGGCCGGTTGCGCGGCGGGACGGCAGGGAATGCGGAGAGGGGGCGTCGCGTCGGTCCGGGGCGGCCAAAGCCCCGGAACGGTTGGAAGGAGGTTGGAGATGGGCAGGAGATTCGTAGACCTGAGCATAACCATCGAGGACGGGCTTCCCTCGGACCCTCCGGCCATGATCCCCCGGATAATGTATATGGATCACCAAGCGGGGGCGGCTTCCATGGCCGAGTTCTTCCCGGGCATCGACCCGGAGAAGGACCTTCCGGGGGGGCTGGGATGGGCGGTGGAGATCCTCACCCTGGCTACCCATTCCGGCACCCACCTGGACGCTCCCTGGCATTACCATCCCACCATGGACAGGGGGGAGCCGGCCCTGACCATCGACGAGGTGCCACTGGAGTGGTGCATGGGTCCCGGCGTGGTGCTCGACTTCCGCCACTTCCCGGACGGATACCGGGTGACGGCGGCGGACGTGGAGGAAACCCTACAGAAGATGGGTTACCGCCTTAAGGAGGGGGATATAGTACTGGTCATGACCGGCGCGGACAAGTACTGGGGCAAGCCCGAGTACCTGGTCAAGGGCTGCGGCATGAGCCGGGAAGCCACCCTCTGGATACTGGAGCACGGGGTAAGGGTGACGGGGACCGATGCCTGGTCCTGGGATCGCCCTCTTCCCATCATAGCCAAAGATTTCCAGGAGACCGGGGACTCCTCCCTCATCTGGGAAGGCCATTTCGCCTCCATCGATAAGGGTTACTGCCACATCGAGAAACTCGCGAACCTCGACCAGCTCCCGCCCTACGGCTTCACCTTCTTCTGTTTCCCTATAAAAATAAAGAGGGCCAGCGCGGGGTGGATAAGGGCGGTGGCCCTGGTGGAGGAGTGACTTCGTGATAGCGGGGAAAGGCAGGCCCTGGAAGGGCATGGAGGGAGTTTCCGGAGGCGATGAAACGCCGGCAGGTCATCTCCAAGGGGATGGAGGGAGAAGGCCAGCAAGGAATTTTATTCCGGGAAGGCTTGGTCCAGCGCTTCCGGGGAGGTGTTGGTTCTCGGGTGGCGCCGGCGAGCGTGAATCGTGTGATGGTTGCCAGATCGATCGTTCTCCGTGATCTGCATGGGTTCCAGATCTCATGTTGGGGTCGCGGAAAGGCCACCAGGGCCGCACGCACAAGATGACACCTTTGGGATGACTCGATGGCAAGCGTGTTGGGGTCGCGGGAAGGCCACCAGGGCCGCATGAGGAGGGACGCTTCATGGAGAGGGCGAAGATGGACGTACAGCTGGCGGGGATGCTGCACAAGCTGGAAGAGATATGGAATGAACACCCCGCAGCCGTATACCTGCCCTGCTTCTACCGCTCGAGCCCTCCCCGCATTTTCGTCTATCCGGAAAGCGTGCGGGTGGTGCTGAAGGGCGAGACGGTCCTGAATTACGAGATCGTCCCCTACGATCTCGCAGGCGCCGGGTACCGGGAGAAAGAGAGGGGAGTTTACCGTGTGGTCTATGAGTTCGCCCCCGGCAAGGGCTTCCAGGTGGAGCTGGAGGGAAGCCTCCTGGTGAAGGAACTGTCTGGGGAGGGGCTGGTGGAGGAGTTGCGGGCGCTGCGGGAACGCCTGGGGATATACGACCTCGTCCCCCTGTTGGAATGGGAGAGGGTCAGCGACCGAGTCACGGGGACCGTTCCCTTGCGCATCAAGCGGCTTCGCCCGGACGTGGAATTGCCCTCCTACGCCCATCCCGGGGACGCCGGGCTGGATATCCGCAGCGCCGAGGAGGTGGTGCTGCAGCCCGGCGAGAGGGCGCTCGTAAGCACCGGTTTCGCCATGGCCCTGCCCGAAGGGTACGCCGCCTTCGTGCAGCCGCGGAGCGGGCTTGCCTCCAAGCACGGCATAAGCATCGTCAACACCCCCGGCCTCATCGACTGCCATTACCGGGGGGAGGTCAAGGTCATCCTGGTCAACCTGGGAGGGGAACCCTTCCGGGTGAGAAAGGGGGACCGCATCGCCCAGATGGTCATCCAGAGGGTGGAAAGGGCCGAGGTCCTGGAGGTGGAGGAGCTTGAGGACACGGCCCGCGGCGAGGGCGGGTTCGGCTCCACCGGCATATGAGGGGTCACCGCCAACGTGCCCGCTCGAGGTTTGGTTAATGCCGTGTGAACCCTATGTTTTGCGCAAGGTGAGCTAAAAAAACTATAATTACACCGTGGGCCGTAGGGGAAAAGGGATCGTGACGGCCGGAAGAAGCTCGAAGAGGACGTCGTTCTTGTTCAGACGAGAGAGAGTGGACGCGAGGAGGGAGGTGAGCGGAAGCGCGTAAATCCGCGATTCGAATCCGCCTGCCGCATTTGACTTGCGGCCGGATGCCGCGAAGGTGATCCGAAAAGGGGGTGAGAGAGGGGATTGAACGAGTGGTAAGCCGCCGTTTTAACTCCCGTGGTGCGGGAGCTGATTCTCCAAGGAGGTCCTGCATGAAAAAGAGCGGTTTTATCCTCATCGCGGTTCTGATCACGGCCCTTCTCGTGGGGCTGGTCATGACCATGGGGGGCTGCGGAAAGGAAGAGAAGAAGGCGGTCGAGGAGATAGAGGAGGGAGGGACCTTCAATTACTGCCTCACTGCCGACCCCGTATCCCTGGACCCGGCACAACTCCAGGAATCCCAGGGTATCGAGGTGGGAAAGCAGATCTTCGACGGCCTTATGGACAACGACCCCAAGACCATGGAGTTGGTCCCGGCCATGGCCGAATCCTACGAGGTGAACGATGATGCCACCGTCTTCACCTTTCACCTCAAGAAAGGGGTCAAGTTCCACAACGGCCGGGAATGCACGGCCCAGGACTTCGTCTATTCCTGGAACCGCGTCTGCGACCCGGCCACAGCCAGCGAGGTAGCCTATCACATGTCCCCGATCAAGGGCTTCAAGGAGTTCAACGAGGACAAGACAGCCACTTCGCTCGCCGGGGTGAAGGCCCTCGACGACTACACCCTGGAGGTGACCCTCGAGTACCCCTACGCGGACTTCGTCTATCACACCGCGCACCCCGTCTTCTCCCCCATCCCCAAGGAAGTGGTGGAGCAGTACGGCAGCGAGAACTTCAGCGAGCACCCCGTGGGGACCGGCCCCTTCAAGTTCGTGAGCTGGACCCACGAACAGCAGATCGTGGTGGAGAAGTTCGCCGACTATTACGGGGCGAACAAGCCCCACCTGGACAAGGTGGTCTTCAAGATCTACCAGGACGACGAGACAGCCTACCAGGACTTCAAGGCGGGGACCCTCCACGACGCCCAGATACCGCAGGGGCAGTTCGAGGCCGCAGCGGCGGAGTATGGGGAGAGGGCCATCTTCAAGCCCATGCTGGGTATTTACTACTACGGTTTCAACATGAACGTGGCCCCGTGGAAGGACAACAAGGCCCTGCGCCAGGCTTTCAACTACGCCGTGGACCGCGAGACCCTGTGCAATGTGGTCATGGAGGGCCAGCGCGTGCCGGCCACGGGAATCGTGCCTCCGGGCATCCCTGGCTACCAGGCCGGGGCCATGGAGTACACCTATGATCCCGAGAAGGCCAAGGCGCTCCTGGAGGAGGCCGGCTACCCCAACGGCCAGGGACTGCCCGAGCTCACCCTGGGTTACAACACCGGCGTGGGCCATGACACCATCGCCCAGTTCATCCAGTCCAACCTCAAGGACGTGGGTGTCTCCTTCAAGATCGAGGGGTACGAATGGGGCACCTACCTGGACCTCATCCAGGGAGAGCAGATAACCTTCTTCCGCCTCGGCTGGCTGGCCGACTACCCGATCATGGACAACTTCCTCTACCCGCTCTTCTACTCGGAGAACGCGGGCGTGGACAATATGACCCAGTACAAGAACCCCGAGGTGGACGAGCTTCTGCTCAAGGCCCGCAGCACCCCCGACGAGGACGAGAGGATCGAGCTCTATCGCAAGGCGGAAAAGCTCATCCTGGAGGACGCGCCAATCATCCCTCTGATGTTCTACAAGACCTCACGCGTGTACTCCGACAAGGTCGGGGGGTACATCAGAACGCCCGACGACCTCACGCCGTTGGAGTTGGTGTACTTTAAGAAGGCGGCCACGACCGAGTAATCGACGATGTTTTGGGGGGCCTGCGGGGTTTCCTTGCGGGCCCCCTTCACTTATGCTAAATTTTATCGGTGCCCGGAAGGGCGGGAAGGAGAGACAGCGAGATAGGATGCTTCTTTTTATTCTGCGAAGGTTCTACCAGACGGTGATCGTGGTCATCGGAGTCATTCTGGTCATCTCCCTCCTCATGGCCTCACTCCCCGGTGACGTGGCCCGCATGCGCGCCCCCAAGGGCGCCTCGGAGGAGACCCTGGAGAACATACGGCAGAAGTTCAACCTGGACAAGCCCTGGCTCACGCGACTCTGGATATATCTCAAGGGCCTGCCGCGACTGGAGCTCGGCGACTCCTTCACCTACAAGAGGCCGGTGATGGAGATCATCGGGGAGAGCCTGCCCTGGTCAGTGAAGCTGGCCATCGCCGCGGAGATCATCATCGTCGTCTTCGGCATCCTGGCCGGGGTCATCTCCGCCGTTTTCCGCTACTCTTTCCTGGACGTGCTGGTGACCATCAGCACCTCGGTGCTGGTGGCCATGCCCATCTACTGGATCGGTCGCCTCATGCAGCTTTTCTTTTCCCAGTGGCTGCACTGGTTCCCTCCCTCGGGGGCCCCGCCCCCGGGCACCGGTCTTCTGGGCTCCATACCCTATTACGTGATGCCCGCAACGGCGCTGGCCGCGATTTCCACCGCCTATGTAGCCCGCCTGGCACGTTCTTCCATGCTCGAGGTGCTGCGCCAGGACTACATCGTCACCGCCCGCGCCAAGGGGCTATCGGAGCGCAAGGTGGTCTACAAGCACGCCCTGAAGAACGGCCTCATCCCCGTGGTCACCTACTTGGGCATAGACTTCGGGGTGCTCATCGGGGCGGCCGTGCTCACGGAGATGATCTTCAACTGGCCGGGAGTGGGCCATAAGCTGTATTTCGCCGTCATCCAGCGTGACCACACTATGGTCATCGGCCTGGTGTTCATCCTGGTGCTCATCTTCGTGGCCATCAACCTGCTCGTGGACATCTCTTACGCTTTCCTCGACCCCCGCATCCGCCTCGGGGAGGCCCCGGAGGTGACCTGATTTGACGGACAGGAAGAGACCTGAGGATTACCTCCCCGGCAAGGAACAGCCGGAGTTCCTGGGCCCTGAGGTCGAGGAGTTCGAGGCCGAGCTGGAGAAGGAGAGAGTGCATGGGCGCACGGCGTTGTGGAGGGACGTGTGGTACCGGCTGCGTCACAACAAGATGGCTATGGCAGGGCTGGCCATCATCGTCTTCCTCGTCTTGGTGGCCATCTTCGCGCCCTTTCTGGCCCCTTACGATCCCATCGAGCAGGTGGAGATAAGGACCCCCGGCGGCGTGAAGCAGCCTCCCTCGGGGAAGCACTGGCTGGGAACGGACGATCTGGGGCGGGATATACTCTCACGACTCATATACGGGAGCCGCATATCGGTGGAAGTGGGCATCGTCGCCGTGGCCATCTCCCTTGTGCTCGGCCTCTTCTTCGGGGCCTTGGCCGGCTATTTCGGGGGCTGGGCGGACTCCGTGATCATGCGCTCCGCCGACGTCTTTTTCGCTTTCCCCACCGTGCTGGGAGCCATAGCCATCATGACCGTGCTGGGGCCGGGGCTGATAAACGTCTTCATCGCCATAGGGGTCCTTGGCTGGGCGACCATCGCCAGGATCTTCCGGGGTTCCATCCTCTCCGTGAAGGAGAACGAATACGTGGAGGCGGCCAGGGCCCTGGGGGCCACCCATTCCCGCATCATCTGGAGGCACATCATGCCCAACGCCATCCAGCCCATAATCGTCTACGCCACCATGAGCGTGGGCGGCGCTATCCTGGCCGAGGCCTGGCTGGCCTTCCTGGGCCTGGGGCAGCAGCCTCCAACGCCGAGTTGGGGAAACATGCTCGCCGAGTACCTGCCCTTCTACAACACCCATCCCTGGATGATGTTCATCCCGGGGACGGCCATCGTG
>NZ_JACVJJ010000052.1:0-9388 GCF_015711935.1 Candidatus Solincola tengchongensis | reverse complement strand
AGGACCTCTTCGTCGCTGAGGTCGTGGAAGTCGAGGTAGAAGTCGGCTACGGCGAAGGGATAGCGGTCGGAGACGTGCAGGCAGTGGAAATGGTCCACTAGGGGGCGTACCCGGCGGGCGGTGTTCTCCGGACTCACCGGCACGGCCACGTTCACCGATTCCGGTTCCATCTTGCGCACCATCTCCACGGCGGCGATCATGGTGTATCCGGTGGCCAGCCCGTCGTCGGTGAGCACCACGTTCTTCCCGTTGAGTTCGGGGAAGGGACGGTCACCCCTGTAGACCTTCAGGCGGCGGCGGACCTCCACCAGCACGCGCGAGGCGATGGTCCTTATCTGATCCTGCGTGAGGTGCAGGTGCTGAAGCATCTCCTCGTTGAGGTAGAGGGACCCGTCCGGGGCAACGGCACCGAACCCCGCCTCGGGATTGTGGGGGACGGGGAGCTTGCGGGCCACCAGGACGTCGAAGTCCCCGCCGAGTTCCCTCGCGAGGCAGAACCCGACCGGGATGCCCCCGCGGGGAATCCCCAGCACCACAAGATCGTCGACCGGACCCCGGTAGGACTCCGCCAGCTTCCGGCCGGCGTCCTCCCGGTCGTGAAACAACACCGGCATGATTATTACCCTTGCTTCGGTGCGGCCGTTATCTCGATTATATTATTTTCCGCTGTTTCGGACAGGGAGGTGACGAACGGTCCTCTATCCCGTTCGTTCCCGAAATCGGAGGTAGTATGATTTCGTTCCGTTCAGCAAGAGAGACCCTCCCTTTCTGCCGGTTTGCCCACCTTGTTTAACCGGGATGATATGGTGGTCTCTCAACCTTTTTCAATCCCAAAAGCACACACCGGAACGACACGGCACCGAGCCTTCTCCCCTCCGCCTCGAGAAGGCGGAAGGGATAAGGGTACGTGAAAGAAAAGGCGAAAGCGAAACAGGAGCTTTTTCTCGCCACCTCCCGATGGCTCACCGTTTCGCGGATCGGCCCGCATGCCACCTCCTTGTTCTTGAGCATATGAGAGCCTCGCCACCCCACTGCCTTTCTTGTGACGTCCCATCGCCTGCGAGACAACGCTGATCGGGATGAACCTTTTCTCCCGAGCACGACAACGAGTTTCGAATATTTTCGCAAGCCGGAATCCGGGTGCCCGCTTTTTCGAGTGTACAGGACTGAAATCGAAGTTTGAGCAAAAGAGGCTCGATATAAAGAAAAGCCCGGTCAGGTCCTTCCGGCTTGCGTTCGCCGTTCCTCAAGCCGTTGATACGAGGCTGAGGAGATTCTTTTGACCGCGTATAAGCTCATCTGTAAAATGTGACCAAACGGTAACCGGGCTGTTCTCAAGAGTAGGGATGTCGGGCCGATAATAAAATCGCCTGGATTTGTGACTTGCTGGGCGTATGGGGAAGGCTTCCTCCTTTCGCATCGCACAGTCCAAAGAAGGAAGCAAAACCTCATGTTGCGTGTCGCGGGTGAAGGAAGAAAGGAGGAAAGATGGTCTCACATGGGGGCACGGGCAGGAGCATCTTTCGCCGTTTTCCCCCTGCCATGCGTATGCACGGACTTGGAGATCGGCCATTCTCGAGCTAACGTCAAGCCTCGGGATCGCCGTCCTGGGTTTGATGCTTTCCGCGGTCTGTTGCCTCGGGCTACCGTCGTCCTCGTGGCCGGGGAAAAGGACTGCCACCCGCGCCGATACGGGCATTTCGGCTGCGGATGCGAGTGGCCACGTTCTCGCCTGGGGGTTGAACAACAGCGGCCAGTGCACTCCCCCTTCTCCGAATGAGGGCTTCATCGCCGTCGACGCGGGCCTCGATCATGTCTTGGGGTTGAAGTCCGATGGGAGTATCGTGGCCTGGGGCAACAATTCGTATGGGAAATGCGATGTCCCTACGCCGAATTCAGGTTATACCGCCATATCAGCGGGTGAGCATCACAGCCTGGCCCTCAAGTCCGACGGAAGCTTGGTGGCGTGGGGATACAATTATTACCATCAATGTGATGTCCCGCTTCCCAACACGGGCTTCGTATCGGTATCCGCGGGTTACTACCACAGTTTGGCTCTGAAGTCGGACGGGGGCATCGTGGCCTGGGGATCAAATTCCTACGGCGTCTTACAGATTCCGTCGCCCAACACCGGTTTCGTCGCCGTATCGGCGGGCATCAATCACAGCCTGGCCCTCAGGTCCGACGGCAGCGTCGCGGCTTGGGGATACAACGGTTTCGGGCAGTGCGATGTCCCCAGTCCCAATTCCGGGTTCATCGCCGTGTCTGCGGGATATAACTACAGCATGGGGTTGAAGTCGGACGGCAGCGTGGTGATGTGGGGCAATGTCTACCCGTTCGGTTCGGTTCCTGCGCCGAACGCTGGGTATGTGGCCATATCCGCGGGTTACGGGCACTGTCTGGCTCTCAGGGAAGACGGGAGCGTGGTCTCCTGGGGCGGAAACGATTACGGCGAGCGGCAGGTTCCCCCGGGTTGCCACGCCTTTGCCGTTTCCGCCGGAGATAGATTCAGCCTCGCGCTTACCTCGGTTTATTCCACCTGGTACCTGGCGGAGGGTTCCACGGACGGGGGGATGGAGACCTGGGTGCTGGTGCAGAACCCAAACGATTTCCCGGTCAGCGTGGACCTCACCCTGATGACCGGGCAGGGCCCGTTCAACCCACCGCAACTGCAGGGCCTGCTTCTGAACCCGCAATCCAGGCGCACCTTTCCCCTTCACAGCTACGTGACTACTTATGACGTCTCCACCCTGGTCCAGAGCTATGACGGGGCGGTCATCTGCGAGCGGGCCATGTACGGCCCGGGCAGGGCCTGGGCCCACGATTCCATAGGGGCCACGGAGCCCGCTTCCACCTGGTACCTGGCGGAGGGTTCCACGGACGGGGGGATGGAGACCTGGGTGCTGGTGCAGAACCCCAACTCCTACCCGGTGGAGGTCAGCGTTGATTTCCAGACCCAGAGCGGATACCTTCGGGGGCCCAGGGAGGAGATACCCCCGCGCAGCCGGCGCTCATACGAGGTCGCGAAGTACGTGCGGACCTACAACGTGTCCACCAAGGTAACCTCAACCGGGGGGAAGGTGGTCTGCGAGCGGGCCATGTACGGGGGAAACCGCACCTGGGGACACGATTCCGTGGGGGTCACCTATTCCGCCAACTTCTGGTGCCTGCCCGAAGGGTGCACCGACGGAGGTTTCGAGACCTGGGTCCTGGCATGCAACCCCTACGACGAGCCCACCGCGGTGGAGATGCTCTTCATGACCGACAAGGGACCGGTGAAAGGGCCGAGCTTCACCATGGGCCCCTTCTCCCGCCGCTCCATATTCGTGGGGGATTACGTGAAGACCTACGACGTCTCCACCTTCGTTATCGCCGACAAGCCGAACATCGTCTGTGAGAGGGCGGTGTACTGGGGCAACCGCACCTGCGGCCACGAGTCCATCGGCTTCTTCCCGGAGGAGAGCTCGGAGGCGGACGTGGCCGCGGCTCGCGCCGGGAGCGGTCTCAGCGTGGAGCGGATCCGGAAGGCCTTCAGCGCTTGGCTCCCTTGACCATGCGGCGGGCCAGGGCGAGCCCGGCCAGGGCCGCGCCCACCCGGGTGGCCGGCTTGATGAGGGGCACCAGCCCCTTCTTGGGTTTCCACTCCACGTTCAGGATGTGAGATTTCCCCAGCTTGTCCAGGGCGATGAGCTCCGCACAGTGGTTGGCCGTCCAGATGGCCGCCTCCATGCCCCCCGAGGAGACGTGGGTGCGGGTGTAGTCCCCGGCCAGGTAGAGGTTGTCCAGGGGCGAACGCTGGTAGGGCCGGTGCTTCTCCATTCCCGGCAGCGGTCGGTATACCCCCTGCCTCTCCCGGACCACCTTGTACTTGCGCACTTGGGCTTCCCGGGCGGAGGGGAAGAGGGAACGGATCTGCTCCAGGGCGATGTCGAAGATGATCTCGTCCGGGAGCCCCTCGATGTGATCCGCGGGGGAGAGCACCATCTCGAACATGGACCCCCCGGTGAAGATGTGGGGCAGCACGTTGGAGAGGTCGGCGTAAGTGTTGAAGATGCAGTTGTTGGAGAAGAAGGTCACGTCCACGTCAGTGAGCTTGCGGTCGAACCATACCTGGAGGGATAGGCTGGGGGCGTACTGGAAGTGCCACAGGTCACGGAAGTACTGGTATCGGAAGGCTTCTCGGGGCAACACCCGCCGCAGGGAGAAGGGGGGAAGGCATGAGACGTAGAGGTCCGCGGTGCGCTCTTCCTCACCGTTGACGGTCACGCTGCGCACCCGGTTTCCTTCCAGGTTGATGGAGGTGACCGCCTTGCGCAGCTCGGTCTTCCCGCCCTTGCTGTGGATGTAGTCCAGGCAGGTACCCACCCAGATGTCTCCCAGGCCGCCGTTGGCGAAGCCCACACGCGCGCTGTCCGGGTCGGCGGCCACCTTGCGGAACCAGTTGAGCATGACCTTGGCCGAGACCATCCAGGAGGGGGTGAAGGTGAGCCCGTTGATGCCCGGTTCCATGGGCAGGAAGGCGTCCACCGGAGCGCGCCGGACGGCCCACTGCCCGAAGGTCATCTCGTCCAGTTTCTCCAGCTTGCGCTCCGAATACATCACCGCCCCGCCCATCCCCGCGGCGGTGAAGAGGAGCTTCCACCTGGGGACTCCGGTGTAGGACCTGAGAAGGGTGTAGAAGGCCGCCGCGGCGTGGAAGGGGGCCGGGAGGTTGGCGAAACGCAGCACCGCTTCCCTGCCTCCCTCCTGCATATAATAGAACTCGGTCTGTTTCCAGATAATGTTGTCCTCGATGCCCATCTTGCGGAAGAAGTTGAGCAGGTTGGCATAATATGGGAAGAATACGTGGAGGGCGTTGTCGATCATGTCCCCGTCCTCATCCTTCCAGGAACTGGCACGCCCCCCGAATATCTCGTCCGCCTCCACCAGCTCCACCTCCAGCCCCAGGTCCAGGAGGTTGATGGCCGTGGCCAGGCCGGACATCCCTCCACCCAATATCAGCGCCTTCATGCCTCACCACTCCTTTCCGTAACCGCGGTCTTGCTGCGGAGGGCAGCGTCGCCGACGATGTTCCTGAGTATCTCCCTCACCGCGAGAAGCGCCTTGTCGCGGGTCAGGACGTCCCCCAGCCCCATGAGAGCAGCGTGAACCAGCGTCACGGCCAGTGCCAGGATCTGCCAGGCGGCCACTAGGGTGTTCAGATCTTCCCGGACCGAGCCCTCCTGCTTGCCCATCTCGAACATCTCCGAGATGACCAGGATGTAATCCAGGAACCTCTCCCCCAGGGCCTCTCGGATGTCGGGGTCGCGGGCGGCGGTCATGACCTCGAAGAGCAGCAGGGCGTCATCGGGATTGTCCATGACGAACCCGTAAAAAGCCTCGCTCATGCGCAGGATGCGCTCAGGGACCGTCCCCTCCTCGCCGCCCACAGCCAGCAGCGCCTGAAGAGGAAGGCGGCCGAGTTCGTCCAGGGCCTCCAGGATTATCTCCTTCTTGGAACGGAAATGCCGGT
Source organism: Candidatus Solincola tengchongensis (assembly GCF_015711935.1). Taxonomy (NCBI): domain Bacteria; kingdom Bacillati; phylum Actinomycetota; class Candidatus Geothermincolia; order Candidatus Geothermincolales; family Candidatus Geothermincolaceae; genus Candidatus Solincola; species Candidatus Solincola tengchongensis. Next base: position 3,876 of record NZ_JACVJJ010000052.1, on the reverse strand, counting down.
ACAGGGCGGGCTCGGTGATCCCCACCCGTTCGGCTATGCGCCGGGTGGTGGTGCCCTCCAGGCCTCGTTCCTTCATGATGGAGAGCGTCGCCTGGAGGATCTGCCTCCTCCGCTCCCCCCTCTCCGGCTTGCCTCTCTTTTTCATCCCGTGTTCACATGTATCGAGCTCGCGAGTGGCTAGCAGAAATCGACATGGAAGTTAGTTAACATTAACTAACTTATAGCATCATGGATCTTGCGGGTCAACACCGTCGGAAATCGCCCTTGATAGCTTTCAATAACTGACCGCCTACCGAAACGCTGCCAGATACCGCCCTTTGAAAGGGAGTTTCCGACGTGCGCACCTGCATTGAACTTGAAGCGCGGATTCGTTCTTTACAGAAGAGAGGCCATCTTTAGATGGGAACGTCGGCGCGCGCAAACGCACGTTACGGATTTGTCGGGATGACAGCCTCCCTTCTCGACCAGGCGAAAATGGACCGGGAAGACCCTCATGCAAGATGGTAGGTATTGGAGAGGCCGGGTCGAGGGATAGGAGGAGAAGAAGAGCTGGCATTGCGCAAAGAGGAAGTCTGATGCTTTTTCGCTTTGGCGGGCGTTTTAAGGCGGGAAAAAATCGAGAGAGCGCCCTTCGCAAGAGAAATTGAGAGACTACCCTTCATCCTGCAGAACAAGGGAAATGTCGCTAGGACGAAAGTGGTGGCCTTTGGATGTTCCGCCCTGAAGATTAGTGCTGCGGGGCATTAGGTGGTATATTCTGTTTCGTCCGTTTATTTATCTGTCTCGGTTCCGGAAGCCGGCATAATGCCGGGCAGAGCAGGGAGGTGCGTGATGTCCGTCGTCGCCGTCACGGGTTGTTCCGGATACATCGGTTCCCGGCTGCTCCACTTCATGGACCGCAGCGACAAGGTGGAGAAGATACTGGGTATCGACCTCAACCCACCGCGATACCAATCCGCCAAGATGGACTTCCACCGCCTGGACATCCGCGACCCCAGGCTGACCAACCTCTTCGTCCTCAACGAGGTTCGGACGGTGGTGCACCTGGCTTTCATCGTCAACCCCCTGCGCAACGAGAGGCTCATGCACGACATCGACGTCAACGGGACGCGCAACGTCCTGGCCGCCACCGCCGCTTGCGGCGCCCGGCACCTGGTCGTGGCCTCCTCCAGCTCCGCGTTCGGGGCCTTTCCCGACAACCCGGAGTGGCTCACGGAGAAGGACCACCCCCGGCGGATGCCCAATTACACCTATGCCTCGGACAAGTACGAGGTGGAGATGATCTGCCGCCTCTTCAAGGACGACCACCCGGAGATAAAACAGGCCATCGTGAGGCCGTGCATCGTTGTGGGGCCCAACGTGGACAACTATCTCTCGCGCTTCATCCTCCGCCTCCCCTTCTTCCCCGCCGTGGGCGACTCCCGGCCGGAGCTGCAGTTCGTGCACGAGGACGACGTGGCCGAGGTCTTCATGCGCGTGCTGGAGCTGGAGGCGGAGGGTTTCTTCCACGCCTGCGGCGAGGGGACGGTGAGCCCCGAAGAGGTGGCGGAGATGGCGGGGAAGCGCATCGTCTCCCTTCCTCCCTTCTTGGCCTATCCCATGGTGGAACTGCTGTGGAGGCTCCATGCCCCGCTCATCGAAGGCCCTTCCGGAATGCTGGATTTCATCCGCTACCGCTGGACCATCTCCGGGGAGTGGACGAAGGAGGCTCTGGGCCTGGGGCCGCGCATGAGCAGCCGCGACGCGGTGAAGCAGATGATCGAGACCCACAGGACGGGTTGAACCTTGGTTTCCCGTGGGTCTCCTCTGTCCGGGAAGGCGCTTCCACGTGGAGGGACCGGCCGGTATATCGAGAGCCTGTGAGGACAAAAGGGGACAGGAAGGGAGTCCATGTTTTACGACCTTTCGTGTTCGAACGGTAAGCCTTTGGCTTGAAGTGGGGGGCCTCGGTGGTCAGGGGCGATATGTCTCCCTGGCCCCTCCCCGGAGGGAGATGATGTCGGGCAGCATCCTTATAGGGAGGGCGGGATTTTGAGATTTCTTGACCGTTTACGACGGAAACCCCCGGAGGAGGTGGTCTTCGCCGGGGAGAGGACGGAGGCCGAGCTGGTGGTGAACCTGCTCCGGGAAGAGGGATTCCATCCCTTGCTGTGGGCGGACCTCCCGACCCCGTTCTATGCCGGCCCCATCGGTACTGCCCGCGTGGTGGTACCTCCCGATGAGGCGGACGAAGCCAGGGCTTTCTTAGAGGAGATCGAGGAAATCGGGATGGATGGTGAAGGGGTGGAATGCGGGAAAGGCGATACCCTGGATTGAAGGGTCTGGCGTGATGCCTCCGCAGCGAGGACAGTTTCCGGCCGTTTCTCGGGCTTTAAACATGATTTGGGGAGACCTTGAGCTTCTGCCCAACCGAAACTCTCATCCTCGACGGAATGCCCATGTAGATAAAAGAATGCTTATGTGGATAAAAAGCCAGAAAGTGAAAAAATGAATTGGTCCTCTCGGTAAGGTTCCCGTTCTTTCAGCAGCTTCTGGAAGGAGTCCGTAAGATCGCCCTGCAGAGCCCGGTCGAACTCTCGCGGCCAGTGGAGCACATACTCGCGTTCAAAATCAGGATTCTTGGCCAGCACAACTTCCACGTCCTCGATGTCGTGCGGTCTTCCGGCGATAATCTTGTGGATGATCGAATCCTCCAGGGATGCGAATTTCACATCGACGTCCTTAAGCCGGACGGGCTTGACCCTGCGTAATGCCCGCTCTTCATAAGAGCATTGCAAAAAGACGAAATCGATACGGATATTGGCATTCTCTACCAGGCAAGGGAGAACGAAGGTGCGCTCCGCGAATTCCTTTGGGTCCTCCATGAGTATCCTCAATCCGAGTACTTAGGCCAGGTTCAAGATTTCTTCCGCCCTCTGGGGGCCTATGCCCAGAGTGATGTCTATGTCCCTGGTCAACCTGGGTTCCCCGTAGAGAAGGACCGCTTGTCCTCCGATGACCATGTAAGGAACCCCGTGTTCGTCGAGCAGGCGACCCGTCCTGGCGAGGAACCCCTTAAACACTGTTGACGGCCTTCGCTATTCGTAAGTCCGTTTCGATGCCCTCCAGGGGATTGGGGATTGGGAGAACACTGAGGTATACCGCCTCCTCCCACATGGCGTCCAGGAGATGGAGATTCTCTCCCGGTGTTGACATGTCGTTTTTCAACAGGTCTCGCTCAAGCCTTTCCAGTAATTCCCTGTCATGGATCATCGCCGTTTGCCTCTGCTTTTCGACAGTATTCGTTTCATCCACTCAATCTTTCCCTCATGCTCGAATCAGCGGGCGGTATCCCGCCTGCCTGGCGGAAGGCTGGGAGCTCAAACCTACGCTGGACGCCGGAGCGGACCGCGGCGGCCCTGCCCTCTGTCCATGGGGAAAACGAGAGTCGACGGAGAGGCACTGGCATGCGAAGAGGATCCGGATTACGAGGTCCGGATGAGGGAGAACGGGTTTTCCTTATGCGAAGCGAAAAGCGATGCGGGCCGCCCCGTTTTCAATTCTTGCTCGGCCCCATAAGCGGAAAAAGAGAAACCTCTCTGCTTTGCCGATTGACAAGGCAAACGCTTGGCCCATTCTCATGCCGTTCGCCGCGAAGGGCAAAAAGTCGCTTGCTACGGTGCAGGATGGAGCACCCCGGGCCCCCTCTTCCTCCATCCTCCGGCCGGGGCGGCGAGACTGGAGTTTAGAGAGATAGCGCTTCTCCCCGGGGTCAGGAAGTGGGCCCCTCCGCCTTGGGCTGGCGCAGGAGGGGGACCAGGACGAAGACCCCGAAAATCGCGGTCAGAGCCGCATATAGTTTGGGGTTCTTCCCCCGTTTCGAGGCGGCCAGGTAGG
>NZ_JACVJJ010000051.1:0-37122 GCF_015711935.1 Candidatus Solincola tengchongensis | reverse complement strand
CGCACCTTTCATGATCACACGCCCGTCTTCGGGGCGAGTGTTAAGGGGATGCATTGCCCGCTTGCACTTTCTTGGTCCGAGGTGGAGAGCGATTGTTGGGGGTGGGCAATGGTTTTCCCTCGCGCCATCCCGCCGCTCAGCCGCTTTATGCGCGGCATGGAAGCACAGGTGAGGTGAGGCTCTGCCATGAGCGTCAAGGTGGCCTTTCCCCACATGGGAAACGCGTACATACCCCTCCGGGCCTTGCTGGAGAGCCTGGGCGCCGAGGCGGTGGTTCCGGAGAGGCCGAACCGCAGGACCGTCTCCGTGGGCGCGCGCCACGCCCCGGAATCCGCCTGCTTGCCCTTCAAGGTGACCCTGGGGGACTGCATGGACGCTCTGGAGCGGGGGGCGGAGCTCCTGGCCATGGTCGGCGGTATGTGGGCCTGCCGGTTCGGCCATTACGGTAGGGTGCAGCACATGATCCTGAGGGATCTCGGGTACCGTTTTCAATCCCTCATCATCAGCCGCGAGAACGTGGGCGAGGTATTGGAGGCGCTGCGCCGCTTCCTGGGCCCGGAGGCCCTCCGCAGGGTGCCCGCGGCGCTGGCCATGTTCCGGGCCAAGGCGGCGGCGGTGGAGGAGGTGGAGAGGTGGGTCCGCTGGGCGCGCCCCCGGGAAGAGGTCTCCGGAAGCGCCGACGCCCTGTGCGACCGTGTCCTGGCGGAGCTCGACGGGGCCGACACCCTGAGGCGGGTACGGGAGCTGCGCCGCCTCTTCCGCCTTGAGGTGCGTACCCTGTCCATAGATAGGGGGTTCGAACCCCTGCGTCTCAGGCTTGTGGGCGAGCTCTACGTCCTCCTCGAGCCGGCCCTGAACCACGACCTGGTGAGAAGGCTGGGCAGCGTGCACCGTGCGGAGGTGCAGCCCGTGCTCTCCACTTACCGCTGGCTCCTGGGGCCCCTCTGGCTGGACCCCCGTATCCAGTTCACCGGCTACGTGGCCCGCCGGCGCGCCCGGCCTTACCTGCCCTACGTGCTGGGCGGGGAGGAGCACATGACCCTGGCCGGCATCCTCACCGCCGCCCGTGAGGGGTTCCACGGGGTCATCCACGCCTATCCCCTCACCTGCATGCCGGAGAACGTCTGCCGCGCCGTCATCCCGGGCATCCCCGCTGAAAAGCGCCTTCCCTACCTTTCGCTCTGCATCGACGAGCACACCTCGGCGGCGGGGATGGAGGTGCGTCTGGAGGCTTTCCTGGACCTGGTGAGGAGCAGCCGACAAGCGAGCGAGGGGGCTCGAGCGGTTACCGGAGCGTATATCCCGGGGTCCCTCAAGACGGCGGAAAGGGCCTTCCCCTGGGCCGCTCGGAACGGGCCGCTTCTTCGGTGAACGGACATTGTTAACCGCTCCTCCCTGTGCTATAAATGGTCCGGAATGGAGCATTTCAAGGATGAGGAAAGCCTGATCGCCTCCGACGAGGAGGAGTTCCGCCTCTCTCCCGGGGACTTCGCTTCCGAACTGGTAGCAGCTTCCAGATTTGAGCTGGACCTCAACGACTGCTTCGGTTGCGCCAGGTGCAGTTCCGTGTGCAAGGCGGCCCTTTTCCATTCCCACGAGGAACCCCTGACGCCCAGGGCCGTACTCTACCTGACCATCCTGGGGGAACCCGGGGAACTCCTGCGCAGCCGCTTCATCTGGATGTGTTCCGGGTGCCGGCGCTGCGAGGAGAGCTGTCCCCAGGGGGTGAGCATCTCGGAGGTGATAAGGGCCCTGCGCCACCTGGCCCTCCAGGAGGGCATCCCCAATCCCGTAGCGGCCAGGGTCAACGAACGGATGTGCATCCACTGCGGAGCATGCGTGAGCGCCTGCCCCCACGGGGCCGTATCCCTGGTTGAGGGCGGCCCGCGCGGCCTGGTGGCCAGAGTGGACCCCTCCGAATGCCGGGGATGCGGAGGTTGCTCCGCGGTCTGCACCAACGGGGCGGCGCAGCAGGCGGTGCTCAACGACCCGGAGATCCTGGACTATTTGAGCGGAGGTTAAGCGGTGAGGATCTACGAGCGGCTGGGCGAGGGGTTCCGGGAGGGAGGACCGGATTACCTCCCCTCCCTGGCCGTGTTCCACTGCCGCTGGTGTTTCCCGGACGCCGAACGGGTGCGGGCCATGCTTCCCGAGAGGGCGGCGGAGAAGGCCCTCCTGGTGAGGGTGGACTGCACGGCGAGGATCGAGGCCGAGTTCGTGGCCAAGGCCTTCTCCGAGGGCTACGACGGGTTGCTCGTCCTGGGATGCGAGCTTGGAGAATGCCACCACCTCACCGGCAACCACCGGGCGCTCAAGAGATTCGCCCTCCTCCGGAACATGCTCTCCCTTCTGGGGATCTATCCGGAGAGGCTGCGCTTGATGTTGGCCCCGCCCTTCGACGAAGAGCTGGTACGCGCTTCCATATCCGAGTACGTCAGCGAGCTGGGGGAGCTGGGCTCCTTCAGGTACCTGGGCTGAGTCCGAGGCGGTTCGAGTACGGGGGTTTCCGAGGATGGAGGAAAGGCGGGAAGAGCAAGCCAGGGAGCGGGCCCGCTCAATGCTCCTGTCGGGCGAGGCCCGCGCGGTCCTGGGCCTGCGGGGTGGGCGTGGCCAGGTGCTCCCCTACCTCTTTTCCCGGCCTGAGGAGCTGGAGGACCTGAGCCTCTCCGGGATATATCCCCTGGCCAAGGTGGCCCTGCGCCTCCTGGAAAAGTGGGAGGGCGGAAGGCTGGCGGTCGTTTCCCGGGGGTGCGACGAGAGGCACTTCGTCGAGCTGGAGAAGAAGAACGCGCTGGACACGAGGAGAGTGGCTCTCATCGGCGTGGCCTGCACAGAGGAGGAGGCCCGTGAGTGCGGGTGCTCGCGCCCTTATCCGAACCGGGTGGACGCCGGACACCCCCTGGCGGATGCGGATTTCTTTGACCGCCGCGAGCTGGAGGAGCTCCTGGGGATGAAGGTCTCCGAGCGCCGCCGTTACTGGACGGAGGTGTTGAGCCGCTGCATAAAGTGCTACGGCTGCCGCAACAGCTGCCCCCTGTGCAACTGCGTGGACTGCCGCCTGGAGGAGTCCCGCTGGGTGCGGGTAGGAGAGATACCCCCCGAGTATCCCTCCTTCCACCTCATCCGGGCTTTTCACCTGGCGGACAAGTGCGTGGACTGCGGGGCCTGCGAGAGGGCCTGCCCCATGCACATCCCCATCCGGCGGCTGCACCGCCTGATCGGGGAGGAGATGAAGCGGCTCTTCGACTACCGGGCCGGGAGGGACGCGGGCGAGAAGTCCCCCCTCCTCACCGACCTCGAGGAAGGGCCTTTCGCAACGGAAGGGGAGGATGAGGTGGCGAGGTTCATGGAGGCCGTCGCCCGGGAGGTGGGCTGGGTTGGACTATAAGGCGGTGCCCTCGGTATGCCCCTACTGCGGCTGCGGCTGCGGCCTCTACCTGGAGGTCATGGAGGGCCACCTGGCGGGTACCCTGCCGTCACCCAGCCATCCCATCAGCCGGGGTTCTCTTTGCATCAAGGGCTGGTCGGCGCACGAGTTCGTGGAGAGCGAGGCCCGCCTTGCCCGTCCTTTGTGGAAGAGAGGTGCCAACCTGGAGCCCACCGACTGGGACACCGCCCTCTACTTCGTGGCCGAGAGGTTGAAGGCCATACGGGACCGCTACGGGCCCCGTTCCATCGCCTTCCTCTCCTCCGCCAAGTGCACCAACGAGGAGAACTACGTGTTCATGAAGTTCGCCCGGAGCGTGGTGGGGACCAACAACATCGACCACTGCGCCCGGCTCTGCCACGCGCCGACGGTGGCCGGCCTGGCCTACGCTTTCGGGAGCGGGGCCATGACCAATTCCGTCCCCGAGCTGGATGAGGCCTCGTGCATCCTGGTCATCGGCTCCAACACCACCGAGAACCACCCCATGATCGCCTCGCGGATCATCAACGCCCGGGAGAGGGGAGCCTACATCATCGTCGTGGACCCCCGGCGCATCCACCTGGCCAACTACGCCGACCTCTACATCCAGCCGCGCCTGGGGACCGACGTGGCCCTGGTGAACGGGATGATGAACGTCATCATCCAGGAGGGGTGGCACGACAGGGAGTTCATCCGCTCCCGGACCGAGAACTTCGAGGCTCTCCGGGCCAGGGTGGCGGAGTACACCCCGGAGAGGGTGCGGGAGATCACCGGGGTGGAGCCCGGGCTCCTGCGCATCGCCGCCCGCACCTACGCCCTCTCGCCCAACTCCTCCATCGTCTACGCCATGGGCATCACCGAGCACGTCACGGGGACGGACAACGTGCTCACCCTGGCCAACCTGGCCATGCTCTGCGGGCAGGTGGGCAAGCGGGGCAGCGGCATCAACCCCCTGCGGGGCCAGAACAACGTGCAGGGCGCCTGCGACATGGGCGGCCTGCCGGACGTGTACACCGGCTACCAGAGGGTGGACGACCCCGCGGCGCGGGCCAAGTTCGAGGAGGCATGGGGGGCGCTCCTGCCGGAGGAACCGGGCCTCACCGTTGTGGAGATGATAGACGCCGCCGCGGAGGGGGAGATAAGGGCCATGTACATCATGGGGGAGAACCCCATGCTCTCCGACCCGGACATCAACCATGTGCGGGAAGCCCTGGCCAACCTGGACCTTCTGGTGGTCCAGGACATCTTCCTCAACGAGACCGCGGAGCTGGCCACTGTGGTCTTCCCGGCCTGCAGCTTCGCCGAGAAGGACGGGACCTTCACCGCCACCGACCGCCGGGTGCAGAGGGTGCACCGGGCCATAGACCCGGTGGGCCACTCCCGGGCCGACTGGGAGATCGTCTGCGACCTGGCGCGGATCATGGGTGCCGGCGGTTTCGCCTACCGCGGTGCGGAGGAGATCTTCGAGGAGATAACCCGCCTGACCCCTTCCTACGCGGGCATGAGCTACCGTCGCCTGGAAGAGAACGGTTACCTGCAGTGGCCCTGCCCCACGGAAGAACATCCGGGCACGGAATTCCTGCACCGGGAGGGGTTCGCCAGGGGGAAGGGGCTCTTCACCCCGGTGACCTGGAAACCTCCCCTGGAGGTGGCGGACGAGGAATACCCCCTCTACCTGACCACCGGCAGGGTGCACTTCCATTACCACACCGGGACCATGACCCGCAGGAGCCCCACCCTCAACCGGGAGATGTCCTTCGGTGCCGTGGACCTCAACCCCCGGGACGCGGAGCGTTTGGGGGTGGAGGACCACGAGCTGGTCAGCGTCAGTTCGCGCCGCGGGGAGGTCAAGATAAGGACCCGAGTCACGGAGATGGTCCCCCCGGGCGTGGTCTTCATACCCTTCAACTTCCGGGAGAGCGCGGCCAACGCCCTGACCAACCCGGCTCGCGACCCGGTGTCCAAGATACCGGAGTTCAAGGTGTGCGCCGTGAAATTGGAAAAAGTTACCACAAGGAGGTAGGCTCTCCTTGAGAAGGACCAAGACCAAGCGGGAGGACGAGGACGCCATCCGCATCCGCCAGGCCCTCTGGGTCGAGGAATACGTCCTGACCTTCGACAAGCGGACCTGCATCGGGTGTGAGCTCTGCCGCCAGGCCTGCCCCAAGGAGGCCATAACCCTCAAGGTGGAGGCATCACGCGCCGTCCCCGAGGTTGACGAGGAGGCCTGCTCCTTCTGCGGCCTGTGCACCGCCTTCTGCCCGGTCAACGCGGTGTCCATGGTCTACCGCAATACATGGAAGGGCACGGAGGAGGAGGTGCGGCCCATCCTTGACGTGGGCGGCATCCCGCACTTCTCCCGCGGCATGGAGCTCGATGCCTCCCTGTGCCCGCCGGGGTGCGACCTCTGCGTAAAGGCATGTCCCCGGGAGGCGCTACGGGTAGAGGCCTCCGGCGTGGTCCTCGACCGCGGGAGGTGCCTCTCGTGCGCCCACTGCGCGGACGCCTGTCCCATCGAGGGCGCCATCCGGGTGACCAGGCTCTTCGAGGGCACCATCGAGGTGGAGGTGGAGAAGTGCCCGCCGGGGTGCGACCTCTGCGTGCGTGCCTGTCCCACCCGCAGCTATACGCCGCTCGAGGAGCGAGGGGTGAGGGTGGACTCTCGCCACTGCATCGCCTGCGGGGCCTGCCTGGTGGCCTGTCCCCACGGGGCCATCGACCTGACCCGATTGCGGCTGAGGTCGGAAGAGGACGGATATTCGGCGGTGTGGAGCCGGGCCGTGGACCGCCTCCTCTCGGAGAACGCGCGCTTCCTGATGCACAACGAGGGGAGCCTTTACCAGCTGGTGGAGATGCTCAGGAAATCCCGTCTGTGACTTTCACGCGGGAAGCGAGCCGGGGAGTGAGAGGCGAGGAAGGTGGAAGGATATGGAAGAGAATGCCCGGGCTGAGGAATCCCTTCCGGAGATTGCGGAAGCGGGGCCTGAACCCGAGACGGAGGAGTCGGAGGAGGAACTGCGTATCGGCGTGTACGTCTGCCACTGCGGGCTGAACATCGCCCAGGTGGTGGACTGCGCGGCGGTGGCGGAGTACGCCGCCACCCTGCCCGACGTGGTGGTGGCCCGGGAGAACATGTACTCCTGCGCCGACCCGGGCCAGATACAGATCAAGGAGGACATCGCCGCCTACGGCTTAAACCGCGTGGTGGTGGCCGCCTGCTCGGTCAAGATGCACGGGCCCACCTTCATGAACGTGTGCCAGGAAGCGGGGCTCAATCCCTACCTCATGATGATGGCCAACATCCGGGAACACTGCTCCTGGGTGCACCGGGACGATCCCGAGGGAGCCACCCGGAAGGCCATGGAGCAGGTGAAGATGGCGGTGGCCAAGGTGCGGCACGCCCACGCCCTGCACGACCGCTACGTGCCGGTCAAGCGCGCCGCCCTGGTCATCGGGGGCGGGATGGCCGGTATGCAGGCGGCGCTGGACATGGCCGACGCCGGATACCCCGTCTTCCTGGTGGAGAGGGAACCCTTCCTGGGAGGAAGGGCCGCGCAGCTCCTGCGCACCTTCGACCACATGGAGCGCATGTCCTGCCTGGTATCGCCCCTGGCCATGAAGGTGCTCAACCACCCGCTGATCAGAGTCTTCACCCTCACGGAGGTGGAATCCATCTCCGGTTACGTGGGCAACTTCCAGGTGCGGCTGGCCCGGCGGCCCCGCTACGTCGGCGAGTCCTGCGACGCCTGCGGGGCCTGCGCGGAGGCCTGCCCGGTGGCCGTCCCCGATCCCTTCCAGGTCGGTATGGCGGAAAGGAAGGCCATCTACCTGCCCCACCCGCAGGCCGCCCCCTACCTCTACTGCGTCGACGAGGAGGCCTGCACGCGCTGCGGGGCCTGCGCGGAGGCCTGTCCCCGCTCCGCTGTGGACCTGGGGATGGAGGGCGGGGAGGAGACGGTGGAGGTGGGGGCGGTGGTCCTAGCCGTGGGCGCTCAGCCCTACCGGCCACCGGAGGAGAACCCCTGGTCCTACGACGGGAAGAGCGACGTCTTCACCTCCCTGGAGATGGAGCGCATGCTCCACCCGCTGGGCCCCACGGGCGGCAAGCCCCTGCGCCGCAGCGACGGCCGTCTCCCGGAGAGCCTGGCCTTCATCCAGTGCGTTGGTTCCCGGGACCCGGAGGGCAACGCCTGGTGCTCGCGCATCTGCTGCATGAACACCATCAAGCAGGCCCTCATCCTGAAGGCCCTCTACCCCTCGGTGCGCATCTACGTCTACCACCGGGACATCCGGGCCTACAAGAAGGACCACGAGGACCTCTACCGCCTGGCCCGCGACCAGGGGGTCATCTTCCTGCGCGCGCCGGTGCGGGAGGTGGTGCCCGGGGAGGGCGGCCTGGTCATCCACGCCTACGACGAGGTAATGCGCCGTCCCGTCCGCCAGGAGGTGGACATGGTGGTGCTAGCCACGGGGATGGTCCGGCGTGACAGCGTGCAGCGCCTGCAGGACATGCTCAAGGTCCCCTCCAGCGCCGACGGGTTCCTCATGGAGGCTCACCCCAAGCTGCGGCCCCTGGAGACGGCCATCACCGGGGTCATGCTGGCGGGCTCCTGCCAGTTCCCCAAGGACCTGGGGGACTGCCTCCTGCAGGGGAGCGCCGCGGCGGCCAAGTGCCTGGGCATCCTGGGCAAGGAGGAGATGCGGCTGGACGCCATCATCGCCCACGTGAACCCCGAGAGGTGCAACGGCTGCCTGGTGTGCTTCAAGCGATGCCCGTTCTCCGCCATCGTCGTCGACGAGGTGGAGGTGGATGGAAAGAAGAGGAAACGCGCGCGGGTCATCGAGGCTTCCTGTAAGGGGTGCGGCATCTGCGCCGCGCGCTGCAAACAGAAGGCCATCGAGGCCCGGGGCTTCAGCGACCCGGAGATATTCTCCCAGATCGACGCGGCCCTGGAGGAGGACCCCGGGGGCAAGGTGCTTGCCCTGGTATGTCACTGGTGAACGTACGGGGCAGCAGACCTGGCAGGTGTCAGCAGGCTTCAGTACCCGACCAAGGCGAGGATCGTCCGGGTGATGTGCACCGGGAGGATCAGCCAGGAGATGATACTCCACGCCTTCGAGAAAGGCGCCGGGCTGGTCCTGGTGGGCGGATGCCATCCGCCCGGGGACTGCCGGTACATAAACGGCAACCTGCAGTGCGAGGAGATGATCAAGAAGCTCAAGGAGAAGGTCCTACCGGAGAAGGGGATAGACCCGGAGCGCCTGCGCTTGGAGTGGATATCCTCGGCTGAAGGTAATATTTTCCAGAAGGTGATGCGCGAGATGTGCGAGCAGCTCGAGGAGGCGAGAAAGGGGGTGAGAGGATGAGCCCCATGGTCTTCGTCTGCACCACCCCGCGGGAGAGGCTGGAGGACCTCCGGGCGCTGGGGGACCACCTGCGGGAAACGGGTTACGATGTGGTCCTCGGCGAGGAATGGTGCAGCCCGCGGGGACAGGCGCTTCTCCGGGAGAGGTGCGCCGGCGAGGAAAGGGTGGCCCTGGTCTGCAAACGGGGGCTGGGAAAGGAGGTCTTCCGGGGAGCGCTGCCCGGGGAGGCCGGGTTCCTCTCCTACGAGGGGACGGAAGACCCCAAGGACCTCGCCGTGCGCATCCACGAGGAGATGACCCTGATGCCCACCGGCCGGGTCCTGCTCCCCCCTCCCCGCAGGGAGGTGCTGGTGGTGGGAGGTGGGGTTGCGGGGGTCTACGCGGCCCTGGACACCGCCGAGCAGGGTTACCCCGTCTACCTGGTGGACAAGGACCCCTCCATCGGGGGCATCATGGCCGCCTTGGACAAGACCTTCCCCACCATGGACTGCTCCATATGAATACTGGGTCCCAAGCTGGTGGAGGCAGCTAAGCACGAGAACATAACATTGGTGACCAATACCGAGGTCATCGGCGTGGACGGGGAGGCCGGCAACTTCACGGTCACCCTGCGCCGGAACCCCTGGTACGTGGACATCGAGAGGTGCAACGGCTGCGGGGCCTGCGTGGACGTGTGCCCCATCGTGGTGCCCCACGAGTGGGACATGAACCTCAAGCCGCGCAAAGCCATCTACGCCATGTTCGCCCAGGCCGCACCCATGAAATACGTGATCGACCGGGAGAGGTGCGTGGAGTGCGGGCTGTGCATGCAGGCCTGCGGGCTGGACGCCATCGACCTCTCCCAGGAGCCCTACGAGGAGAAGTTGGAAGTCGGGGCCATAGTGGTGGCCACGGGAGGCCAGGTCTTCGACCCCTCGGCCATCCCCCGCTACGGTTACGGCCGCCAGGAGAACGTGGTCACCAACATGGAATTCGAGAGGATATGCAACGCCGCCGGCCCCACGGAGGGGGAGCTGGTACGTCCGGACGGGAAGCACATCCGCTCCGTGGCCTTCGTGCAGTGCGTGGGCTCGCGGGACGTCAACCACAACCCCTGGTGCTCCTTCTTCTGCTGCATGGCCGCTGTGAAGGGCGGCCGCCTGGTGATGGAACACGCGCCCGGTGCGGAGGTCCTGGTCTTCTACAACGACCTGCGGGCCTGCGGCAAGGGCTTCGAGGAGCTCTACCGGCGCTCGGTGGAGGAGGGGATGCGCTTCATCCGGAGCATCCCCACGGTCTACGAGAACCGTACCCGCAACGACCCGATCATAGTGTACGAGGACCCGGAAACGGGGAGGATAGAGAGGAAAGAGGTCGATTTGGTGGTCCTGGCCTGCGGGCTGCAGCCATCGCCGGCGGGCAGGAGCTTGCGGGGGTTGCTGGGCCTGCCCCGTGACGGTTACGGCTTCATCCGCGAGGCCCACCCAGTGGACGGGTTGTGCGAGACGCCGCGCGAGGGCGTCTTCATCGCCGGCGTGTGCCAGGGACCCAAGGACATACCGGACTGCGTGACCCACGGCAGCGCCGCCGCGGCCAAGGTGGGCATCATCCTCTCCGGTAAAGGAACGGAGTCCTGTTCTGATGCATGATACGGGCGGCGGGCAAAGCCGCGTGAGGGCTTGGGGAGGCGCTACCGATGGAGACTCGGAAAGAGGGGATCACGGTGGAGTTCTTCGGGCCCTTCCGGGAATATGGAAAGAATTACCAACTGGACCTCGAGGAGCCCGTGACCTTCGAAGAGCTGATCTCGAGGCTGGAGACGCGCCTGGGGCCCTCCTTCGGGGAGAGGGCGCGCAGGAGGAACACCACCTATATACTCAACAGCAGGATCGTGGAGGCGGAGAAACTGGGAAGCACATCCGTGGAGCCGGGGGACCGGGTGGCCTTCGCCCTGCTCATCGGAGGCGGATGACGAGGAGGGATGGTAGATGAAGGGATACGCCGGAAAATACCTCAGGATAGACCTTGGAACGGGCGAGATCAAAAGGGAGAGGCTGCCGGAGGAGGTGGCCCGGGCCTTCATCGGGGGATACGGCCTCGTGGCCTGGACCCTGTACAACGAGGTCCCCGACGGCGCCGACCCCCTCTCGCCGGAGAACGTCCTCTGCCTGTGGACGGGGCCGGTGGCCGGGACCCTGGTCCCGGTGTCCTCCAAGTACATCGTGGGCGCCCGCTCCCCGGCCACCGGCTTCATCGGCTTCGGTATCGCCTCCGGTGGCGTGGGTTCCGAGCTCAAGGCGGCGGGCTGGGACGGCATAGTGATCACCGGCAAGGCGTCCCGCCCCACCTACGTGCTGGTCCAGAACGACAAGGTGGAGCTGCGCGACGCCTCCCGGCTGTGGGGGAAGACCACCTGGGAGACGGAGGAGCTGATCAGGGAGGAGCTTCGCGACGACGAGGTGCGCGTGTCCGCCATAGGGCCCGCCGGGGAGCTCCTCTCCTGCCTGGCCAACATCACCAACGACCGCAACCGGCAGGTGGGCCGCTCGGGGATGGGGGCGGTGATGGGCTCCAAGAACCTCAAGGCCATAGCCGTGCGGGGCACGGGGAACGTGGAGGTGGCCCATCTGGAGGAGCTGCTGGAGTACTGCCGCGACCTCTACCAGAGGTGCCGCGGCCCGGCCACCGAGAAGTACCGCATCCTGGGGACTCCGGCCAACGTCCTGGTGCACAACCGACTGGGATGCCTCCCTTCCTATAATTTCCAGAAGGGCACCTTCGAGCAGGCGGAGGCCGTATCCGGGGAGACCATGCTCAAGACCATGGTCAAGAAGATCGTGGCCTGCCCCGCCTGTCCCATCGCCTGCGACCACATCAACCTGGTGAAGGAAGGGCCCTGGGCGGGGACGGTGGCCTCCATGGACTACGAGTCCCTGGAGCTATTGGGCCCCAACTGCGGGGTGGCGGACCTAAACGCCATCACCAAGGCGGTGGAGCTCTGCGACACCCTGGGGGTGGACACCATATCCGCCGGAGTCACCGTGAGCTGGGCCATGGAGGCCTACGAGAAGGGGCTCTTGACCGGCGAGGACGTGGACGGGCTGGACCTCCGCTTCGGCAACGGCGAGGCCATGGTGGAGGCGGTGCGACGCCTCTGCCTGCGCGAGGGGAGGCTGGGGGAGCTCCTGGCCGACGGGGCGGCCCGCGCCGCGGAGAAGGTGGGCAAGGACTCCCACAAGTTCGCCATGGTGAACAAGAAGTTGGAGTGGGGAGCCTACTCCCTGCGCTCCCTGCAGACGGCCACCCTGGGCTTCGCTACCAGTTTGCGCGGCGCCTGCTACCTGCGCTCCGGCTCCTACCAGGTGGACGTCAAGGGGCAGGTGGACCGCTATCACCTGGACCGCTCCCGCGGCAAGATCGTCTTCGACGGTGAGAACCTCTACGCCATCATCGACTCCCTGATCATCTGCAAGTTCACCCGGGGCATCTACAAGGACAACGACGAGCTGGCCAAGGTCATCCGCCTGGTGACCGGGTTCGACATGGACGCCGAGGAGATGATCAAGGCCGGGGAGCGCATCCACAACATGGCCAAGCTGTTCAACGTGCGCTTCGGCGCCTCGCGCAAGGACGACTACCCGCCGCCGCGGGCCTTCGAGGAGAAGATGTATGACGACGTGAACAACGGGGCCATAATAGACCGCGCGGAGTACGAGGAGGCCCTCTCCGGCTATTACGAGTGCCGGGGATGGAACGAGGAGGGCATTCCCACCAAGGCCAAGCTGGAGGAGCTGGGCCTGGACACTACCCTGGGGGTGTGAGCCGTGGAAGAGGCCAAGAGGATCATCGTCTGCGACACGGACAAGTGCACCGGCTGCGAGATCTGCGAGTACGTGTGCTCGGTCTTCAAGGAGAGGACCATCAACTGGAACAAGGCGCGCATCCGCCACATCCGCATCGAGCCCACCTTCGACATCGCCATCGCCTGCCGCAAGTGCGAGACGCCCCTGTGCGTCAAGGCCTGCCCGCGGGAGGCCATCCTGGAGCAGCCCGACGGGTCGATCCGTATCGAGAAGGACAAATGCAACGGGTGCGGTTGGTGCATCGAGGCCTGCAACTTCGGGGCCCTTAAGCTGGACTGGGACCGCAAATGCGTCTTCGCCTGCGACTTCTGCGCCGACCTGGACCAGCCCAAGTGCGTGGAACTCTGTCCCTTCCAGGCCCTGGAGTACACCACCCTGGACCAGGTGGGGCTTGAGGCCGGGAAGAAGGCCTTCCTGCGCATCATCGAGGAACTGGAGTAGGCGGGGCATGAGGCGCCCCATCCACTGCCGCCGATCCGCGCTCCGGGCGAGCCCTGAGAGGGCGGACCGGTCCGCAGCATCTTCTCCGGGTTGTCCTTGGTCACGATGTTTCAACGGTTTTGAGGTATTTCGCTCCGCCTCGCCGCACGGGTTCATCGAAATAAAAGCATGTCCCTGACCGGCCCGGATTTTGGCCTCAGGCGATGCTCGCTGCCGCTGGCTGCGCTTCTCTCGAGGGTTCGGGGTCATGGTGATCCCGAGGCGGGTTTCCTAGGGTGTGGGTTTTTGAGCGCCGAGTCCTGGACATGCTTTGCTCATCAGGGATGTCCCGACGGCCGGAAAGGCGTGAGTCAACCTGTCCGCACAGGCAGAGAGGGCGGACCAGGCGGGTCCAGAAAGGGGTGGCCCATGTGCCCTCGGTTCCGAGAGATGCTCTGCCGTTTCAACAGGCGCTTTTCGGGTTGAAAAAGGTCGAGCACCCCCTGATCTCATGGTTGGCGGAGTGATATCATGAATCGGGTCGTATTGAATAGAGGAAGTGGGATGGATTAAGCGGTAGATATTTGATGAGGCATGTGGATCTCGCCTCGATGAGAGGGTCTAGGCGCCTCTTCCGGGAGCGAGTCGCGACGGCGGTGAAGCGGGGCAGGACATGGTCAGAGGGAGAGAGCTGGCTTATCTTGAGGAGACCGGTGAGGAGATCCAGGCGCTGTGGGTGCGCGGGCCCATGGTCGCCGTCCTCTCGGCGCTTCTGACCTGCGCTGGAACCCTGAACGTGGCCGCGTTCCTGAGCGACAACCTTCGGGGCCTGGTTGGAAGACTGGGAATATTTGCCATTCCTTTAGGCGCTCCCTCACGGCCTTTCCTGCTTCTGTCGGGGCTCTGGTTCCTTTTCCTGGCCTATCAGATATGGCTGAAGAAGAAGGCCGCCCGTTATGTCTTAATGGGATGGCTGCTGTTGAAAGCCGCCTTCTCCTTCGCTTTCCACCGTCAGGTGATGGTACCCTTTCTGACCCTGGCCTTCCTCCCCCCACTCTGGGCCTTCCGCGGGGAATTCATCGTCGAACCCGATTCCAGAGCCTCCCGCCGGTTGAGAACATTGGCCCCCCTCTTCCTGGCCGCCTTCCTGATCCTGGTGGGGGCCGGTTTCTGGATACTGCGGCGGGATCCGAACCTGCAGGGGAACGTTTCCGCCTTCTTCCGCTACCTCGCCGGAACGGTTTCGGCCGGCTTTCAGACCGGCGCGCGCGGCGGGGCGGCCCTTCTGGGACGTCTATCCACCACTCTCTTCTATATCGGGTTCCTGTGGTGCGCGGCGCTCCTCTTTCGGCCCCACGGGGAACCGTCGCCTCCTTCGGAGGAAGAGTGGAGGAGAGCGCGCCGGCTGGTGGAACGATACGGGTCGGACGGCATCGCCTATTTCAACCTGCGGAAGGACAAGAATCTCTTCTTCCTTGACGGGAGGTCTTTTCTGGCCTACCGCTGCTGGGGTGGGACGGTCCTGGTGACGGGGGATCCGGTGGGTCAGCCGGGAAGCGCCGCGGAGACAATGGTCCGTTTCCGGAACTTCTGCTTCTCCAGGGGATGGCGCCTGGCCTGCCTGGGGGCCGGCCCCGGACACCTGGAGGTGTACGAGGGCATGGGGCTGAGAAGTCTGTGTTACGGCGAGGAAGCCGTGGTTGAATTGGGAGATTTTACCTTAGAGGGCAGGAAGCACAAGTCGCTGCGCCACGCGGTCCGCAAGTGGGAGAGGATGGGAACCCGTATGGAGTTCATGTTCAACGCCGGTATCCCCTCCCACTTGAGGCACGAGCTGCAGGACATATCCAGATCCTGGCGGGGAAACAACCCCGAGACCGGGTTCTCCATGGGCTTGGGAAGGCTGCTGCATTCCGAGGATCCCGATTGCCTTCTGGCCGTGGCTTACGACCGGGACGAGAGGCCCATAGGCTTCGCTTACCTGGTCCCCATATATCCACGTTTGGGATACTCGCTGGACATCACCCGCATCGACCGCAACGCCCCCAACGGCCTCAACGATTTCATCTTCGCCAAAACGGCCCTCTTTCTCAAGGAGCGGGGCTACCGCCTTCTCTCCCTGCACTTCGCCGCTTTCTCCACCCATTACCGTAAGGACCGCGAGGGAGGTGGCAGCTCCGTGGTGCGGGGGTTGTGCCGCCTGGCGGACCTCGTCCTCCCGGTGATGTCCCTTTACGAGTACGACCGCAAGTTCCAACCCCGCTGGCAGCCGCGCTACCTCTTATTCGAGAGCTACCTCGATCTGCCTCGTGTGGGGCTGGCCGCCATACGCGCCGAGTCCTTCCATCGACTAGCCAGACGGGCGAGAAAGCCTATGCGGCGAGTCGTCGAAGGCCGGATGCGATGAGCGAGGTCCTTCCCGAGCCTCTCCCACTAGCCGGTGAGGGTTGACGTTCCCGTCTCCCTCGGGTGTATCCCCGCCTCTCTCGCTATGGAGACCCCCTCTCCCATGTCCATGAGCCTCGGTGGGACTCGATCACGGGGAGAGGGGAGCGTGTTCATGCCTAATAACGGAACCCGGCCCCCAGGGCTATGAGGTTCATTACCACGGGGACGGCGTAGATCCCGCCCATGAAGAGCAGCTTGTTCCTCAGCGACTTCATGTCCAGCATGAGGTTGACGGCCGCGAACCAGTAGAAGTAGCCCAGGAGGAAGATGAGCCAGATGCCGGCGAAGCTGCGGTTCCACCAGGGATACTCCCATACCAGCAGGTCCCCCAGGTTGAGGAGCACCTCTATGAAGACGCAGAAGGCGGCGAAGAAGAGGGCGAAGAACCAGCGGTTGGGAATTCCCAGTATCTTCCTCTCCCGGTCCGGGAGAAGGGAGTGGTAGTACACCAGCCCCAGGAGGAGGAAGGTGAAGATGATCTCCAGGTTCCAGCCTATGGTCATCCGGAAGGCGGTGTCCCCGGGCGTGGTCCACACCGCGGAGCGCTTGGTGAAGTGGAACACCCACCCGTTCCAGGTCTCGTTGAAGAAGTCACAGCCGAAGACCACCAGGGCCGCCAGGAGGGGGTCCCAGTTCCCCGTCTCCCGCGAGCGCAGGACCTGACGGGCATAGACATAGGCCACCAGCGCCAAGAGGGGAACGGCGTACCATTTCAGGGTGTGCAGATCCCGCAGACCCTCCAGCGCCCTCCGCGAAGCATCGGTGAGTTCCGGATACATGGCTCCCTCCCGATTGTCCACTAGGCCTTTGAGCTACCGCCTTTTTCCACCTATTCATTTCTCCGTAGCGCGGTTTCGCCCTTCCCTTCCGGCCCCCGGCTTCCTTCCCCGACTCCAGAGGACGCTCGCCGGTATCTTCGCGGGGGTTCGCCTCACCCTTCCGTACCCCGGCGTCTTTCCGCCCCCATTGTTTCCCCGCGAGAGAGAGGAACTCCTCGCCCAGGCGCGGGAGGTAGGGAATGGTATCCGCGGGATGTTTAGGCCTTCCCCACCAGGGAGAGGAAGTTCCCCGCGAAGACCAGCTCCCGTTCCGCCTCGGATAAGGGAAGGGCTTCCACCCAGCCCTTTATCCACCCGTAGTCGTAGTCCTCCCCGGGAGCCTGCTCGCCGTAAGGGCCGTCCGTCCCGTAGAGGCATTTTCCGGGGCCGAGGAATTGCACGGCTCTCCGCACCAGCCCCGGGTTCAGGTAAGGACTGGAGAGGTCCACGTAGAGCCCCTCCCTGTCCCGTATGTAGCCCCAGAGCTCCCGGTAGTAGGGGATGCCGGCGTGGGCGTAGATGATCTTGAGACCGGGGAATCTCTCCGGCAGCAGGCGGTAATCGCCGCTTCCGCGCCGCGACCCCAGGTGCACGAGGAGGGGACGGCCGTTCTCCCGGCACCAGGAGGCCACGGGCAAAAGCCTCTCCACCGGGTAGCGGTGCCAGAAGGGATGCGCCTTCACCCCCACCATCCCCGGCCGACCGGCCCACCTCTCTATCTCCTTTACCGGGTCGGGATCGACGGCCGGGTTGACGAATATCCATCCCAGGAACCTCTCCGGGTGGCGCTCCACGAGCTCCGCCACCGTGGCGTTGTCCGGGCGCTCGATGACCCGGTACTTCTCGTGCAGGATGTGGAAGTACCCCCGGCTGTCGATGAGCAGGGCGTCGTAGAGGAACCTCCCGAGGGGGTTGGCGTGCACCAGGCAGGCCCGCAGGAAGGAATTGGAATATCTCTTGATCCTGCCGCGCAGGGAGAAGGGTTCCACCATGGTGGGGACGAGGCAAGCCCTGTCTATCCCGTGGCGGTCCATGGCGGCGAGCAGCCTCTCCGCGGGGAACATCCTGGGCTCGTAATGGATGTGGCAGTCGACGATCATGAAGACCCCCTCGTGTTTCAGCGGAAACATTCCTCCAGGAAGGCCCCGAGGTCCCGGTTGACCTCCTCCGGGCACTCCAGCATGGTGTCGTGGCCGCGCTCCTCGTAGACCTTGAGCCTGGCTCCGGGGATCATCGCCGAGGTGCGCTCGCTGGACCTCCGCGCCGTGAGCCGGTCCACGCTCCCCACCAGGACGAGCACGGGCACCTCTATCCTGGAAAGGCTTTCCGGGTCCACGTGGTAGTCCAGGCAGGCCTTCATGGCCCGCACGAAGTCGGGCAGGGGCGTGGAGAAGATGAGCTCCCGCTGGAACTCCACCTCGTCCGCCGGGGGCCTCTTTCCGAACGCCGTGTAGCGGGCGAAGAGGTAAGCGGGTGCCGTCCTTCCGTAGAGCTCCCAACCCCTCTGGGCCACGGGCAAGTCGACGGCCATGAGGTCCAGGAGGGTGGAGAGGGGAACGGGGTAGAGGCGCTTCACCAGCCCGCCCAGGACGATCCCCTCCACCACGTCCACGCCGGAGGAGTCCACGAGGACCAGGCCCTTGAGGCGGCCCCGGTAGCGCTCGGCGAAGCGCTCGTGCCACTTGAGGGTGGTGAAGCCGCCCATGCTGTGGCCGCAGATGACGAAGGAGGGCGGGTCGAAGGCTTCCACCACCGCCTCCAGGTCCTCGGCCAGGCGCTCCGTGCTCTGGTCCCGGCTGGCGGGAGTGCCGGACTTGCCGTGCCCGCGCAGGTCCAGGGAGACCACGCGGTACCTGTCCCTGAGGAACGCCCTCTGGTAGCGCCAGATGGTGTGATTGCAAGCCAGCCCGTGCACCAGGAAGACGGTGGGCCCCTCCCCGCAAGCGTCGGCGTAGATGGGTGTCCCGTCCGCGGAGCGGATGCCCGCTCGCGGCTCGCCGTCGGGAAGAGCGGGCGGGCGCGTCTGACCGGCGGAGCGACGGTGGTCGGCCTGCCTCACCGCCGCCGCCGTCCCGTACATGCCCACAGCGCCCAGGAGAGCTCCCTTCAGCAGTCTTGCGGAAAACCACTTCACCGTCATTGACCGTCACCCCCTATATGCCTCGAACATTGCACTGGCCGGAGCGTCGTAAAGCGGTCACACCGGATTCTCCAGCCCCATGTCGACTGCTGCGCGGTTGTAATTTTCTCACATTTCTACCGGAGTCAAAAGCAGTGTCCGCCATGTTTCTGGACTTGGGCGTCTCCGCGAACCCTTCCCGTCGAGGTTGAGAGGCAAGGCGCTGCGGCGGCAACGGGAGACCGGAATGATTAGCGGCCCCTTCGCCTGGAGAGATATTTAATGGTGAAAATGGTGAACCACGGCGGGGCGGGAGCATCGCGGGGAGGCAAGGACGGGCCGCCAAGCGGAGGGACGGAAGGATTCGCACGGGAGGGGGTGGCGATGTCCGGCAAGAAATGGGTGTGGATGGCCCTTGAGGACGTGGCGGTGGCGGCGGCGGCGCGCGCCTGGACCACCCGGGACCGGCACCTCCAGGTGACCCCGGTGGGCATGTACGGGAGCCGCGACCCGGAGGAGCTCAACCGGAGGCTGCGGCCGGAGGACGACGCCCTCCACCCTTACGAGGGCCGCCTCTACTGGGAGTGGTGGTACTTCGACGCCCAGTTCGAGGACGGGCACCGCTGCGTCCTGGAGCTCCAGTACCCCAACCTTCTCAACCCCCTGGCCCGCCAGTGCTGCATGCTCTTCAACGTCTACACCCCGGACGGGCGCCGGCTGAACAACATCGTGCCCTTCCCCGCCTCGGAGTGGCGGGCCTCCCGCGAGACCTGCGACGTGGCCATCGGGGAGAACACCATAAAGGGGTACTACCCCGAATACCGGGTACGTTTTCGGCATGGGGACCTGGCCTGCGACCTCGTCTTCACCAACCTCCTGCCGGGATGGACCCGGGGGACCGGAGAGGTGATGTTCGGCAGGCCGGAGAGGAAGCGGGTCTTCGGGTGGGTGGTGGCCCAGCCGCGCGCCCGGGTGGAGGGGACCCTCACCGTGGACGGGGTCACCCACCGGGTCAGCGGCCTCGGCTACCACGACCACAACTGGGGGAACGCCTTCCTGCCCCTCTACGTGTCCCACTGGATATGGGGGCGGCTCTTCCACGAGCGCCTGACCATGATCTTCGCCGACGTCAACACCTCCCGCCGCTGCGGACGCATCCGCGTCCCCGTGCTCTTCCTGGCCCTGGACGACCGCATCGTCCTGGAATCCTCGCGGGTCGACTTCCGGGTCGGAAATTACCGCAGGGATTCCAAAGATTACCAGGTCTACCCATCCGAGGCGAGTTTCTCCTTCGCCGAACGTGACGTCTCCGGAGAGTTCCATCTGCGGGTTAAGGAGGAGATGGAGAACGTGATGACCCTGGCGGACAGGCTCCCTGCCCCGGCCCTGAAGCTCTTCGGGAGGGCCGTGGCCGGTCCCGCCTACTACCGCTTCCTCTCCGATTACCGGGGCCGGGTGAAGGTGGGCGGGGAGGAGCTGGAGCTCGCGGGGGAGACCCACTGGGAGTACATGATCCTCTCACTGCGATGCGGGCAGATTCCCAAACCAGGGGTGACATTACCCCTGTGAAGGTCTCCCTCTTCTTTTACCGAAACGGGAGGGAAAGGGAAAAATTTACCTCAAGACCCTTCCCCTCTGAGGGTCGAATTCTTACTGTCTCCAAAACCGTTCAATCGAGGCAGGTCGTAGGTGGATAACGTGCGGCGTGCTGGTTTTTCCACGTCCAAGAGCGGGTTTGTGGAGTACCTGCAGGAAGTGCGAGACTGGTTAGAGCGGGATTGTTTTGAGGTCGCATGACTCCCATTTTGCGTACAAGCCCTGAGTCGGGTGAAATCCACCCGCTTTGAAGGTGAGCTTCCCGCGCGAAGGTTAAAATTCAACTTAGAGATGGATATGATGCGGAATGGGTTCATCGGGACACGTTTTGTCCTACCACGCCGCAGGGAGGTCCCGAAGGTGAGGCGACCTTGACCGGAGAGGGCGGCACTCAACCGGAAAGCACGGCACAATGCAAGAAAACCTTTACCGCCGGGCAGTGGGGTTGGAGGCGCCGGAAAAGGGATGACATGACTATTGGATGGCGGGAAGGAGACACGCTAGGAGCCCTTCGCCTTGAGTGCATGCCCTCTCCTCCAAAAAGGTCTGGTAGGATATGGCAGGAGAACGGATCATGACCGCGGGTTACCGGGAAGGCCATCGGGACGATAACCCGTTCATAAGGGTGTTGAGGGGCGATTCGCCGGTTGTGCTCTCCGCGCCCCACGGGGGCTGGGAGATCCCGGAGGTACTGCGTCCCTTCGCCGACCCGGAGGAGAAGATAGACCTCCACACCGACCTCCTCCTTGAGGAGGTGGCCGCGGAATGCGAGGCGCGCGGGTTCGCCGCCTCCGGCGTGGTGGCCCTCTTCGCCCGCGGCGTGCTGGACCTCAACTGGGGGCGCGAGAGGACCAGGGGCGTGCCCGAGCTGGAGGAGCTCTTCGATGCCTACTACCGGGCCCTCCATCGGGTGGCGGATGCCGCGGTGGAGAGACACGGTTTCGCTCTGGTACTGGACATCCACGGCTACGACGACGGAGGTGGCTCCGGAGGCCGGCATCCCTTCCCGCCCGACACCCTGGTCTTCGGAACCCGGCGCGGGGAGCTGGTCCCGGGGTGGTTGAGGCCGGCCTACGACGCCTTCCGGAAGAGCCTCCAAGCCTCAGGTTTCCCCCTCTTCCCCGCGGAGGGCTTCAACGAGTACACCCCCTTCGTCGGCGGCTCGGTGGTGGACAGCTTCCGGGGCCGGCGCAATGTGGCGGCGGTCATGCTGGAGATCCCCCGGGGGATAAGGCTGGACGCGAGGAAGCGGAACGCCCTCGCCTCTGCCATGGCCCTGGCTCTCGCCGCAGCGATTGGGGCCGGAGGGAGTATGATCGGTTGAGGGTGGATCGTCAGGACTGAGCATAGGCGAGATGTGCTTATCGTGCAAAGATCATGTTCAAAAAAACCGCCCGCTCGATGCAACGGAAAAGGAAGTCAGCGCGATCTGCTTATCGTGTAAGATCATTTCTTCTATCCCGTTCTTCGCGCGTTGGCACATTGGAGTTGTAGCCTCGTTTTTTTTCGCCGGCAGGTTGGGGCCGTAGCCTCGTTTTTCGAAAAGACTTCGTCTCATGAGCCTCCGACAATTCCTTTTTTCGTACGGAGATCGAGGACGTAGGGCGCTGCTCTACCGCACATCGAGGAGGTATCCATTAGAGACGCCGGCCGAACGGATGTAGGAATAAGCCCTTTGGTCGTTGTGCGGGAAGGTGGAGCCCATGCCGGGAGCGTCCAGGAAACTCACGCCGTCCTCGAGGTGGGGGAAGGATGAAAGGCCTTCACGGCCTGCACGTATATTCGGTTCCCCGGGCTCTCTTTTTCGTGACCAACTCGTAGATGCGCTTTAGGGAGACCCGCTCCTTGCGGCCGTCCAGGTAGTGTACTTGAGCTGCAGGCTCCTCTCCGGAGCGAAGGAGGATGTTGACCGAGGTGAGGGGCATGACGGAGCTGGGCAGAAGACCCATTCCCAGCAGGCTGTTTATTAACGTGGTCTTGTCTCGCTTGAACTGGCCCATGACCAAGATATGGAAATGGTCGGACTCCAGTTTTTTCGTCCAAGCCTCTAAGGGCTCGATCAATCCCAGGGAACGCGCTCCCTTGCCAGTCGCGCGAAGAAGTCCAGTTTAACCTCTATCTCTTCTGCCAGGCCTTTGAAACCTTCCATCTTCGCGCCCTAAATTTGAAAACTCCTATCGCCGTGACGGCAGAAGCTATCGGCCACTTTCGGGCACACGGCGAGCTTCGTCACCGATTCGGTCCAGTAAACCTCTTCTGAGTATGTATATCGTAAGCTTCATATACTGCCGGTATTAGATGTCGGTAGGTTTGGCGGGAGTGCCCGGACCGATCTGCGCCGGCGCCCAATTCCCGTCCTGACGGAGAAAAAGCGTTTCCAAAGTCAGGTTTTGATCTTGTCTGAAGAAGGTCACCTTGCCCCACTTGGGGTCCATGACGCTGATCTTGATCTGCGTGATCTGGTAGGACTGGGCGTCCCCCAAGGTGTTCTTCGCATATTCCTGGGCCGCCTGTCTCAGCAGGGCTTCATCCACCGAGGAGGCTGGGACTTGCATAGGTACGAGGCCTGGGTAGTTGGTGGTGGCGGATCCCTCCGGCTGTTTGGTTTGGGTCTTCCCATCTTCACTCGGGATAAGCGGCTCTTGCCCGTCTTTCTCTTGTCTCTCCTCGCGGACGTCCTGCGGTTCTTCTTCGGCCCGGTCAGTATCATTGCGCTCGCCTCTGTCCGAGAGGGCCAAGATGCTTACCGTCACCGCCGCAGCGGTGACCGCGAGTGCACAGACCAAGATGGTGGATATCACGATCTTCGTTCTACGGCTCATGGTCTTCATCACCTCCATCGCGTCTGGTCGGGATCGACCTGCAGCCACCTTCCGATATTTCAAAAAAACAAAAAAATCGTGGAGGTACGGTCCCTACCTTACCCCTTATTTCCTTATTTTGACGCTTGAAATGATGTTTGATTGTCGGACATCCAAGAGAGATCCATTTTAGTGATACCCGAATGGTCTTGTTTCTAAACGTCGGAAGGACCCGCTTCCAGGCACGTGCCATCCTTCCCTTTTGGTTCTGATCGGATTGATCAAATTGCAGATTTGATTCGCAAATTTCTGAAGATCGAGATACGACCCTTTTGTCGTCTCTGGATGGTATAAAAATCCTGCAGGGTGCTTCCGAAAATCGTGATCGGGTGAAATACGCCCCGGAGGTCTCCTCCGGGGATCAACGTTCGGGGGTGATTTGCATGATCAGGCCCTTCGATTCCCTGGACGACGCCTTCTGGGTGGGCGAGATCATCGGGTTCGTCGCCGACAACACCCGGAGGTGCCGCAGCTGCGGGGACGAGGTGGCCTTCGACGAGGAGGGTTTCGAGGACTACCTCTGCCCGCGCTGCTTCGCCGAGGGGTATCCCGATGACCTCGACGACGAAGACGACGAGGACGACTACGATTACGAGGGCTGGTGAGCGATGCACCGTTCTTGAACGGATGGGCTTTTGCCGGTGTTTTCCGAATTCGGAAATATATGTGCAAGGTTAGATGAATTGCCGGCAAGCATGGGAAACATCGCCATCGCATGCGAAGGTCCGTTGCGAAACCTTGTGGTCGAGGGGAACGGTGCAGGCAAAACAGGGGAAGGGAAGGTAGACGTTGGCCAGGATGATACCCGAGGTCAGGGTGGAGGGGGTCCCCCGGGGAGAGAGGCGTTTCTACCAGTACCTGCGGGACGGGCTCCCCGGCGACTACACGGTCTTCCACTCCCTTCCCTACCTCTCCGCGGGGGAGATGGGCATATACGAGCACGAGATAGACTTCCTCGTCGTCCACCGCAAGAAAGGCCTCCTCGCCTTCGAGGTCAAGGGAGGCGAGGAGATAATCTACCGCCCCCGGGAGAGGAAGTGGTTCTCCGTCCCCGCCTCGGGCGATAAGCGCCACGAGATAAAGGACCCCTTCGAACAGGCGCAGGGCAACATGCACTGGCTCAAGGAGGAGATCCTCAAGCGCGGGGTCTTCCCCGGGGCGGACGAGCTCCCCTTCGCCTACGGTTACGCCGTGGCCTTCCCCGACGCCTCGGTGCAGACCAAATACTTCCCTCCCCACGCCCTCCCGGAGCTGGTCATCGACCGCGACGGCCTGGACCGGGTTGGGGAGAGGGTGGAGGAGATCATGTCCCGCATGCGCCGCCAGGGAAGCCGGGCCATGACCGAGCAGGAGTACAACGACCTCTACAACAAGTTCCTCCTCCCCGAGTTCCGCCTGACCGTCTCCATCGCCCGCAGGATGGAGGACGAGGAGGCGGAGATACTGAGGCTCACCGCGGAGCAGTGCCGCATCCTGGACGTCCTGAAGAACCAGAGGCGGGCCCTCATCCAGGGGTACGCCGGGACGGGCAAGACCCAGCTCGCGGTGGAGAAGGCCCGGCGCCTGGTCGCCGAGGGCCTCTCCGTCCTCATCCTGTGCTTCAACCGCCCCCTGGCCGCCTACCTCCGCGGCCAGCTCCGCCCGGAGGAGGGAAGGATAGACGTCTACAACTACCACGACCTGTGCATCCGCCTGGCCGACCGGGCCGGGCTGCCCTACGAGATTCCGGGTCCGGAGGAAAGCGCGCGGCGGCAGAGCTTCTGGGCCGAGGAGGTCCCCCGGCTCCTGGAGAGGGCCCTGGACGTCCTGGACATCCGATACGACGCGGTGATCATGGACGAGGGGCAGGACTTCAGGCGGGAATGGTCGGAGAGCGTTCTCAAGCTCCTGCGGGACAGGGAGGAGTGCCACCTCTACATCTTCTTCGACGAGAGGCAGAACCTCTACCACGGGGAGGACCTGCAGTTCCCGGTGAGGGGCGAGCCCTACGTCCTGAGCGAGAACTGCCGCAACACGAAGAGGATATGCGAGGCCGCCTGCCGCATCGGGCAGATCGACCCCCAGGACTACAACTACGAGCGCAACCCGGAGGGGGAGGAGGTGCGCTTCCTCCCCTACCGCGACCCGGGCGAGCAGCCCCGGATCATCGAGGGGGAGGTGGCCAAGCTATTGAAGAAAGGCGTCCGCCCGGGGCAGATCACCATCATCTCCCCACATATTAGGGAGAAGAGCTGCCTGGCCGGCGTGGAGGAGCTCGCCGGTTGCCGGGTGGTGGACTTCGAGGATGAGGAGAAGCCCCCCGACGCCCTGGTCTTCTGCACCCTCAAGCGCTTCAAAGGCCTGGAGTCCGACGTGGTCTTCTTCTGCGACATGGACGGGAGGTTCCCCGTCCACGACCGCAAGGACCAGTACGTGGCCGTCACCCGCGCCAAACACCTCCTCTACGTGGTCCACGACCGGGCGTGGAGCCCCCCGGAGGAGTGAGGCGTAAGAAGTGAGGTATAAGAAAATCAAAAAGGAGGAGTGCGGGAATAACGCGCCTTTAAACGCATCGTTTGACTAAAAAATTTAGTCGGTTGACTAAAATAGTTGGTCGGAGGGGAATCATCCGTCGAAGGGAGAATCATGAGCATCTTCGAGCTGAGAGACGCGGTCATCGAGGAATACCGTGAATACACCCAGAGCTTTCTCACCATCCAGGACGAGAGGATACGCGACTTCGTGCACCGGGAGCTGGTGGAGAAAGGAACGCTGTGGCCCCCGGCCCTGGTGCAGCTCAACCCCTCCTACAGGAAATCGGTGCGCGTGGAGCAGCTGGTCGCGGAGGGCAAGCTCCACCCCGATTGCGCGGACATCTTCCGCGACCGGAACGGAGATTCCATCACCCTCTTCCAACACCAACTTGAGGCCATCGAGACGGCTCTCTCCGGTAAAGGCTTCGTGGTCACCAGCGGGACCGGATCCGGCAAGAGCCTCACCTACTTCGTGCCCATAATAGACGCCGTCCTCAAGGGAGATCCGCAAAAGAAAAAGGTATGGGCCATCATCGTCTATCCTATGAACGCTCTGGTCAACTCGCAGCTCACGGCCCTGGACGAGCTTGCCCGTGGTTTCCAGGAAAGGACCGGGCGGGAGTTCCCCGTCCGCTACAACCGCTATACCGGCCAGAACCTGGAGGAAAGGCCCTCCATCCAGAGGGAACCCCCGCATATACTGCTCACCAATTACGTGATGCTGGAGCTCATGCTGGTTCGCCCCGAGGAGCACATCTTCGTGGACCGCGCCACGGCAGGCGTGAGCTTCCTCGTTGTTGACGAGCTCCATACCTACCGGGGGAGGCAGGGGGCCGACGTCGCCCTCCTCATCCGCCGCCTCAAGGAGAGGTGCGGGAACCCGGACCTCATATGCGTGGGCACCAGCGCCACCATGATTGCCGGGGGCGACTCCACCCCGCAAGACAGGCGCCGGGTGGTGGCCGAGTTTGCGGAGAGGGTGTTCGGGTCTCCCTTCCGACCCGAGCAGGTCATAGAGGAGAGCCTGGAGTCCGTGACCTCAGGACCGGAAGCCCCCGATCCCCGGGAGCTCCGGGAAGCTGTCACCTCTCTTCTTCCCGACGAGCCGGATACTTTCCTGAAGAACCCCCTGGTGGCCTGGGTGGAGTTCAACTTCGGCCTGGCGGAAGAGGAGCCAGGCCGCTACCGCCGCCGACCGCCCATCAGCCTGGAGGAGGGCGCCGCCATGCTGGCGGAAGAGACGGGTCTGAACGAGGAAGAATGCCGGAGGGCCTTGAGCGAGGTCTTTCTTAAAGGCGCGTCTTTGCGGAACCCCGATGGAGAACCCCTCCTTTCCTTCAAGCTCCACCAGTTCGTTGCCCAGGGCAACCGCGTCTATGCCACCCTGGAAGCGCCTTCCAAGAGGCGGCTGGACATGGAAGGCCGTCCCTTCGCCGAGACGGACGGCGGGGTTCTCCCGCTCTTCCCCCTCAAATTCTGCAGGCTGTGCGGTGTCGAATACTACGAGGTGGAGCACGACGCCGGGGAATCCGCCTTCTACCCCATGAGCGACGATCTCGACCCTTTGAAGGAGGACGGCGAGCTCAGGGAGAGAGGTTACCTGCTGCTTTCCCCGGAGGACCGCGAGTTCGAGTGGGGACCAGAGAACCTCCCCCAGGAGTGGCTGCAGGAGAACGGTAGGGTCAAGAAGGAGTACCGCGATTACGTGCCCCGGGCGGTCTGGGTGAGTCGGGATGGAAAGTACAGTTCGGCTCCGGTCGAGGACGGCCTCAAGGCCTGGTTCCAGCCCCAGCCGTTTCGCCTCTGCCTGAACTGCGGGGTCTTCTACACGGGCAAAGGAAGCGAGTTCAGCAAGCTGACGGGTCTATCCAGCGAGGGCAGGAGCTCGGCTACCACGGTCATGGCCCTCTCCGCCTTGGAGCATGCGCCCTTAGGCGACGTCCAGGAGAGAGCCCGTAAGATCCTCAGCTTCACCGACAACCGGCAGGACGCAAGCCTGCAGGCCGGCCACTTCAACGATTTCGTCCAGGTGGGCCTCCTCCGTTCCGCCATCTACAGGGCGGTGAAGGAAGCCGGTCCGCTCCGCTACGACCAGGTGGCCCACAAGGTGGTGGAAGCTCTAAACCTGCCCTTCAGGGAGATAGCCGCCAACAAGGAGCTACTTCCCGAGACCCCACAGGGAAGAGACGTCGTGAGGGTCTTCACCGAGCTCGTGGAGTACCGCATATACGAGGACCTGCGCCGCGGCTGGCGCTTCGTGCAGCCCAACCTGGAGCAGTGCGGTCTGGTGCGCATCGGCTACCTGGGGCTTGAGGAGCTGTGTTCCGACGACGAGGCCTGGAGGGAGCTTCCGGCCTTCGCTGATCTCGAACCCGGGGAGAGGAAAAAGATACTCACCGTGCTCCTGGATCATCTCCGGCGTAAGCTGGCCATCCGCGCCTCCTGCCTTCAGGAGTTCGACCAGCAGCAGTTGAAGAGGCGTGTGGGGGAGTACTTGGACGAGCGCTGGGGTTTCGAGGACGAGGAGCGGCTGCGGCCGGCCACCCGGTTCGTCCTTCCAGGCCAGGAGGAAAGTATTTCCAACAGCTACAGCCTCGGCGAGAGGAGCCTGGTCCGTCGTTACTTGAGACGAGTCCTCCCGGCCTTCGACTTGGACTATGCGGCCAACATGAACCGGCTGATGGACATCCTCTGCGCCCACGGCCTTCTGCGCCGGGGAAGCGAGAGAGGGGTGTCCTACGTGCAGGTGGAGTCCTCCTCCCTGGTGTGGGAATTGGGAGACGGAACTCCTGCAGGAGAGCCCATCTACCAGAGGCGGTCCGAGGATCCCATTTACCGCAAGGCGGAGATTGAGGCCAACCACTATTTCGTGGATTTCTACTCCCGCTCGACCGAGTTTCTTCACCAGGTCGAAGGCCGGGAACACACCGCCCAGGTGGACTACGAAAGGCGCGAGGAGCGCGAGGCTCGCTTCCGGGAGGGCGAGCTGAAGTGCCTCTTCTGCTCCCCCACCATGGAGTTGGGCATCGACATCGCCGACCTCCAGCTGGTGCACATGCGCAACGTGCCTCCCACTCCGGCCAATTACGCCCAGCGCAGCGGGCGTGCCGGCCGCAAGGGCGATCCCGCCCTGATACTCACCTACTGCGTGGCGGGCAGCGGACACGACCAGTACTTCTTCCACCACCAGCGGGAGATGGTCTCCGGTGCGGTGCAGCCCCCGCGCATCGACCTCTCCAGCGAGGAACTGGTTAGGGCACACCTCCACTCCCTGTGGATGGCCAAGACCGGGCTTTCCCTGGGGCGCTCCATAACCGAGATAGTCGACGTGCGGCTGGAGGGATATCCCCTCGTCGAGGACGTCGCGCATAAGATCCGGCTTGGAGACCGGGAATTCCAGGAGCTTTTCGAAGAGGCCGGGCGCATATTCTCAACCTGCTACCCGGACCTGGAAAAAGCCCCCTGGTATAGCGAGGAGTGGCTGGAGAAGGCCCTCCGGCAGGCCCCGGAGGAGTTCGACCGGGCTTTCGACCGCTTCCGCGAGCTCTACCGCGCAGCCGATCGGCAGTGGGTGGAGGCCAACGAGGTCCTCCGCTATCCGACCGGGAAGAACGAAGAGCGCCTGAAGGCCAAGAGCGACCGGGACGAGGCGGAGCGCCAGAAACAGCT
Source organism: Candidatus Solincola tengchongensis (assembly GCF_015711935.1). Classification (NCBI taxonomy): domain Bacteria; kingdom Bacillati; phylum Actinomycetota; class Candidatus Geothermincolia; order Candidatus Geothermincolales; family Candidatus Geothermincolaceae; genus Candidatus Solincola; species Candidatus Solincola tengchongensis. Next base: position 8,063 of record NZ_JACVJJ010000051.1, on the reverse strand, counting down.
CTTGGAAAACATCACCACGTCATACGAGGAATCGGATTTCTACCCCTACCGCTACCTGGCGAGCGAGGGATTCCTCCCCGGGTACAACTTCCCTCGCCTGCCTCTCACCGCCTTTCTCCCCCGCAGGGGCGGCGGCGACTACATCTCCCGGCCTCGCTTCCTGGCCCTCTCCGAGTTCGGGCCGGAGAACCTCATCTATCACGAGGGAGCCAAGTACCAGGTGAGGAGCCTCCGGACCTTCCTCGCCGACCTTGAGAAACGGCTCCTGAAGGCGAAGTTGTGCAAGGTGTGCGGGTACCTTCACGCCGACGAGAGCGTGGAGATATGCCACAACTGCGAGACCCGCCTCTCCGGCGACGACTACGTCATCGCCACCCTTCTTGAGGCCACCGGGGTCTATGCCCGTCGCAGGGAGCGCATCACCAGCGAGGAGGAGGAGAGGCAGCGTTACGGTTACTACATCAGCACCCATTTCGAGTTTGCCCCCACCACCGGATCGAGCGAGGGGCGCATACCCGCCTCTGTGCTGGATGCCGCAGGGAATCCCCTTCTCAAGCTGGTCTACGCCCCTTCCGCCACCCTCTACCGCATAAACCACCGCTGGAAGAACAGCAAGGATGACGGCTACCTCCTCGACATGGACACAGGGGAGTTCCTCTCCCGCAGCGCCGGGGACGAGAGGAGGGCCGCGCAGGCCCGCGTGGAGACCGTGCGCCTCTTCGTGCGCGACACCATGAACCTCATGCTCATCTATCCGGGAAGCGAGGACCAGAAGCTCACCAAGGAACACCTGGCCACCCTGGAGCACGCCCTGCGCCGCGGCCTGGAGAGGGTCTTCCAGCTGGAGCCCAGCGAGCTGGCCTCGGAGCGCATCGGGGAAGGGGAGAGGCGCGGCATCCTCCTCTACGAGGCCGCCGAGGGCGGGTACGGGGTGCTGCGCACCCTGGCGGAGGACCGGGACGCCTTGGCCCGCGTGGCCCGGGAAGCCCTCGCCGCCTGTCACTACGACCCGGTCAGCCTCGAGGACTTGGACGAGGAATGCTCCAGAGCCTGCTATGACTGCCTGCTCTCCTATACCAACCAGCGGGACTATCCCCTCCTCGACCGCGCCTTGGTGAGGGACTTCCTCGCCGAGCTCTCCCGCTCCCAGACCCAGCCCATCGTCCGGGGCAGGGATTACGAGAGCCATTACCGGTGGCTGCGCGCCCTCACCGACACCCGCTCCGAGCTGGAGAGGAAGTTCCTCGACCACCTCTACCGCACGCGGCGCCGCCTTCCCGACGACGCCCAGCGGGCCCTTGCGGACCATCCCGGCACCGTCCCGGATTTCTTCTATGAGAAGTACACCTGCGTCTTCTGCGACGGGTCCGTGCACGACGAGCCCGCCCAGAGGGAGAAGGACGAGAGGGTGCGGGGCGAACTGGAAGAACTTGGTTACCGGGTCATCGTCATCCGTTACGATAAGGATCTGGAGGAGCAGGTATCCAGGTATCCCGACGTCTTTGGGGAGGCTGGAGCATGAGCGAAACCTCTTTCGGTGTGGGGTCCATCGTGCGCTGCCGCGAGCGGGAATGGGTGGTCGTCCCTTCCCGGCAGGAAGGGGTGATCATGCTGCGCCCGCTCTCCGGCGCGGAGGAGGAGACCTGCGGGGTATCCGTGGAGCTCATGAAATACGGGGTGGACACCATAAGTTCCGCCGACTTCCCCCTTCCGTCGCCCGAGAAGGCGGGTGACGCCACCTCGGTGAGCCTTCTCTTCGACGCTGCCCGGCTCATCCTGCGCGACGGGGCGGGACCCTTCCGTTCCCTGGGCAAGGTATCCGTCCGCCCCCGCCCCTACCAGTTCGTGCCCCTGCTCATGGCCCTCCGCCTGGACCCAGTGCGCCTGCTCATCGCCGACGACGTGGGGGTGGGAAAGACCATCGAGGCCGCGGTGGTGGCCCGCGAGCTCATCGACCGCGGCGAGGTGAGCAGGCTCTGCGTGCTCTGCCCGCCCTATCTCTGCGAGCAGTGGCGGAAGGAGCTCGCCGAGAAGTTCCACCTTGACGCGGTGGTCGTGAGCTCGGGCACCGTGAGCTCACTGGAGCGGCGCCTCCCGCCCGGAGACCACAGCGTCTTCGGCTACTATCCATACATGGTGGTGAGCATCGATTACGCCAAGAGTGAGCGCCACCGCCACAATTTCCTGGCCAACTGCCCGGAGCTGGTCATCGTGGACGAGGCCCACGGTGCGGCCCGCCCCTCCGTGCGCTCCGCCGCCCAGCAGCAGCGCCACGCGCTCCTCCGCGAGGTCGCTGGTAATGAAAGCCGCCACCTTATCCTCCTCACTGCCACCCCTCACAGCGGGGTGGAAGAGGGCTTCCTCTCGCTTCTCGGGCTCCTGGACCCCTCCTTCGAGGAGCTGGACGTGTGGCATCTTTCGGAGAGAGAGCGCGACCGCCTGGCCCGCCACTTCGTGCAGCGCCGCCGCGCCGACGTGGTGGAATGGCTTGGGGAGAAGACTCCCTTCCCGGAGCGCATTGCGGAGGAAGCGGACTACGAGCTGTCGCCGGCCTACCGCGAGCTCTTCGAGGGAATATACGAGTTCAGCCGCGAGCTGGTGGCCTCCGGGGAGACCCTCACCGGCTGGAGGAGGCGCATCCGCTACTGGACCGCCCTGGCGCTCTTACGCTGCGTCATGTCCAGCCCCGCCGCCGCCGTTGCCGCCATCGGGAAACGCTTGAAGGGCCTGGGGGAGGAGGGAGCCGAATCCCTTTCGGGGGAAGAGGGGACAGACTCCCTGGGCGAGGAATATCTACCCACCATCTACGAGACCGAGGACCGGGAGCCCTCGGACAACCAGCCCAGCGGCATCATCGAGGACGGGTCGGACCAGTTGACCGACAACGAGGCCCGCAGGCTGCGCGCCTTCGCCCGGCAGGCGGAGAAGCTAAAGGGGAAGGACGACAACAAGATGGAAAGATGTGCCGGCATCATCCGTGATCTCCTCAAAGAAGGATACTCGCCCATCGTCTGGTGCCGCTACATCGCCACCTCCGATTACGTCGCCGACGAGCTGCGGCACCGCCTGGAAAAAGATTACCCGGATCTGCGCGTGGTCTCCATAACCGGCGTCCTCCCCGAGGAGGAGCGCAAGCTCAAGGTGGAGGAGCTCTCCGCCCACCCCCGCCGCGTGCTCGTGGCCACCGATTGCCTGAGCGAGGGCGTCAACCTCCAGGAGCATTTCAACGCCGTAGTCCACTACGACCTGCCCTGGAACCCCAACCGGCTGGAGCAGCGTGAGGGCCGGGTGGACCGCTTCGGCCAGACCAGGGAGAAGGTCAAAGCCGTGCTCCTCTACGGGCGGGACAATCCCGTGGACGGGGCGGTGCTCGAGGTCCTTTTGCGCAAGGCGCGGAGCATCCACAAGGCCCTGGGCATCTCCGTGCCCGTTCCCGCCGACAGCGAGACGGTCATGGAGGCCGTCCTGCAGTCCCTTTTCTTCCGGGGCAAAGATGCCGCCCAGATGCAGCTCTTCGACGCTCCCCAGGCCCGGGACATCGTCAGGCTTTGGGACGAGGCGGTGGAAAGGGAAAAGGAGAGCCGCACCCGTTTCGCTCAGCGGGCCATAAAACCCGATGAGGTTGACCGGGAACTGCGGGAGACCGACTCCGTCCTCGGAGACCCGGACGCGGTGCGCGGCTTCGTCCTCGAGGCTTGCCGGAGGATGGGGGTGAGCGTGCGCCCGCGCAGGGACGGGACCGTCCTCCTCGCCTCCACGGAGCGGCTTCCCGAGCCGGTCCGCGAAACCCTTCCCGCCGGCGAGTGCCGCCTGTGCTTCGAGGCTCCACCTCCCGAGGACGCTATCTATGTCGGGCGCAACCACCCATTCGTCACCGCTCTGGCACGCCGGCTTCTCGAGGAATCGCTGGCCGGAAAGCCGGAGGCCCTAGCCTCCCGCTGCGGGGTCATGCGTACACGAAAGGTAGACAAGCGCACCGTTCTCCTCCTCTTGCGCTGCCGCTACACCCTGAGGCTGCCCGAGGGGAGGGAGCTCCTGGCCGAGGAAGTGCTCCCTCTGGCTTTCACCGGCACTCCTCCCGAGGTGGTTTGGCTCCCCCGCGAGGATACTCTGCTCCTCCTCCGTGAGGCAAAGCCGGACGAGAACGTCGCACCGGGCGAGAGGACGGAGGTCCTGGAGAGGGCCCTTTCCTGGTACCAGGAAATGGAAAATGAGATCGGCACGATTCTCCAGGAGAGGGCCAGGTCCCTGCAGGAGTCCCACCGCAGGGTGCGCGAGGCGGCGCGCGTCGTCCGGCGCGGCCTGGCCCTTACCCGCCACCTGCCCCCGGACCTTTTGGGCGTCTTCGTCCTCCTCCCCGTCCCCAAGGGGGTGAGGGGATGAGCCGTTTCCCGAGCTTGCGCGTGGAGGGAGGCCTCATCTCCTCCGACCTCATCGACCGCCTAGCCGACGGGGAGGTGCCGGGGCAGAGGCCTGGGGACTTCGGCCTACCGGAAAGAGCCAGTTTCATAGACGAGGTCTCCGAGGTCTGGGGTGCCGCCCGCCGCTATTACGAGGTCTTCCGTTCAAGACTGGAGCAGATACCCGCGGAGGACATGGCGACGACCGCAACGCGCGACCTCTGGGTCATCCCCCTCCTGAGCCTTCTCGGGTACGAGCTCACCTACCGGCCGCGGGCCCAGGTGGTGGACGGGCTCACCTTCGCCGTGAGCCACGGCGCCTCCCCTGGAGAGGACGCTCCTCCCGTGCACGTGGTAGGGTGGCGGCAGGAGCTGGGAAAGCTCCCTCCCTCCGGCCGACCCCGCCTGGCCCCCCACGTCCTCTTGCAGGAGTACCTCAACCGCACCGAGCACCTCTGGGGCGTGGTCACCAACGGCCGCATCCTCCGCCTCCTCCGCGACAGCCAGCTCCTCTCCCGCCAGGCCTACATCGAGTTCGACCTGGAGGGGATGTTCGAGGGGGAGAGGCTCTCCGACTTCGCCCTCCTCTTCCGCCTGGCCCACCGCACCCGGCTTCCCCGCGGCATGGACGACGCCCCTTCCTGCCTGCTGGAGCGGTACTATCAGGAGAGCCTGGAACAGGGAGGCCGGGTGCGCGAGCGCCTGCGCGACGGCGTAGAGCGCGCTTTGGATATATTTGGCAATGGGCTCCTCGCCCACCCGGCCAATGCGGGGCTTCGCTCCAAGGTGGAATCCGGGGAGATCAAGCCGGAGGACTTCTACCGGGACCTCCTCCGCCTGGTCTACCGCCTCCTTTTCCTCATGGTGGCCGAGGAGAGATCCCTCATCTCCCCCTCGCCCGTCTATCTCGAGCATTACAGCCTGGAGCGCCTGCGCCGCCTGGCCGACCTACGCCTGCCCGAGGAGGACCACCAGGACCTGTGGCTCTCCCTGCAGGCCACCTTCGACCTCTTCCGCAAGGAGGAGCTGGGTTCCCTTCTGGAGGTCCCGCCCCTGAACGGCGACCTCTTCCACCCCTCACCGCTCGACCGCTGCCGCCTCTATAACCGCGACCTCCTGGCCGCCCTGCGCGAGCTCTCTACCTACTCCGAGGACCAGCGCGCCCCTCGCCGCCGGGTGAATTACTCCGCACTGGACGTGGAGGAGCTGGGGAGTGTCTACGAGAGCCTCCTCGAGTACCACCCCGTCTTCCTGAAGCAGGAGGGGAGGCCCGCCTTCCGCCTGGTGTGGGGGACGGAGCGCAAGACCACCGGTTCCTACTACACCCCTCCCGAGCTGGTCAACGAGCTGGTGAAGAGCGCCCTGGTGCCCGTGCTCGAGGAGAGGCTGGCCGGGGCCAGGACGCGTGAGGATAAGGAACGTGCCGTCCTCTCCATCCGGGTGTGCGACCCCGCCAGCGGCAGCGGCCACTTCCTCCTGGCCGCCGCCCGGCGCCTGGGGAAGGAGCTGGCCCGCGTGCGCACGGGGAACGAGGAGCCGGCCCCCGAGGAGGTGCGCTCCGCCGTGCGCGACGTCATCTCCCACTGCATCTACGGGGTGGACAAGAACCCCCTGGCCGTGGACCTCTGCAAGGTGGCCCTGTGGATAGAGGGTCACGCCGCGGGGAAACCCCTCTCCTTCCTCGACCACCGCATCCGCTGCGGCGACTCCCTTATCGGGGTGTTCGACCTCAAGGCGCTCGAGGAGGGCATCCCCGACGGCGCCTTCGATCCGGAGGCGGACGACGACAAACCCCTGGCCAGGGAACTCAAGAAGAGGAACAGAGTGGAGCGGACCAAACTGGCGGGCCAGCTACCATTCGCCATCGACTTCGGGGAGGAGGCAGCCTCGCTCGCCGGGGAGCTGGATGTACTGGACCGCATTCCCGACGACACCCCGGAGCAGGTGCGCCGCAAAGAGGAGGCCTTCCGCCGCCTCCAGGACAGCGGTTCCCGCTGGTGGCGGGACAACACCGCCTGCCACCTCTGGACGGCGGCTTTCTTCTCGCGTCTCAAGCCGGAGGACGAGGCTGTGAGGCGCATCCCCACCACCGAGGTCCTCAACAGCTACCTTGCTGGCCACCCTGTGGATGCCCGCTACGAGGGTGCCGCCTGGGAGCTCGCCTTGCGTCGCCGTTTCTTCCACTGGCCCCTCGAGTTCCCCGAGGTCTTCCGCGACGGCGGCTTCGACGTGGTGCTCTGCAATCCTCCCTGGGAGCGCATCAAGCTCCAGGAGCAGGAGTTCTTCGCCACTCGAGACGCCGAGGTCGCCGACGCGCCCAACAAGGCGGCACGCGAGCGCCTCATCAGCCGGCTGCCCGAAAAGAAGCCGGAGTTGTGGGAGGAATACCAGGAGGCCCTCCACTACGCCAAGGCCCAGGGGAAGTTCTTGAGGCACTCTGGTCGTTTCCCGCTTTCTGCACGGGGGGACATAAACACCTACTCCGTCTTCTCCGAGCTCTTCAGCATGCTGGTCAAACCCTCCGGTAGAGCGGGCGTGGTCGTCCCCACCGGCATCGCCACCGACGATACCAACAAGGTCTTCTTCTCCCGCCTCGTGGAGAAGGGGCGCCTCGTGAGCCTCTACGACTTCGAGAACCGGGAGAAGATATTCCCGGCGGTTGATAGCAGGCAGAAGTTCTGCCTCCTCACCCTCCGCGGCGTGGACCGTCAGGCGGACGGCCGGGACTCCCGCCTTATTGCGGATGCCGCTGGTGCCTCCGGTGGCAGGAGATCTGTCGTAGAAAGTAAAAAGGTTGAGGCTTCTGCCGGGGACGGTGGCGGGCTCCAGGCGGGACGTGCCCCTATGCGCTTCGCCTTTTTCCTCACCCGTGCCGAGCAGCTCAAGGACCCGCGCCGCACCTTCGAGCTCGCCGCCGAGGACTTCGCCCTCCTCAACCCCAATACCCGCACCTGCCCCGTGTTCCGAACTCGTCAGGACGCCGAGCTCACCAGGTACATCTACGAGAGGGTGCCCGTGCTGGTGAACGAGAGGACGGGCGAGAACCCCTGGGGCGTAAGGTTCATGACTATGTTCCATATGTCCAATGACTCACACCTCTTCCGCACCCGTGAGCAGCTGGAGGCCGCCGGCTTCCGCCTTCACGGCAACCGCTTCATCAAAGGCGAAGGCGACACCCGCGAAGTCTGGCTCCCCCTCTACGAAGCCAAGATGATACACCAGTTCGACCACCGCTTCGGCACCTACGAAGGCGTCACCTCCCGCTCCAGCACCCACCTCCCCACCCCCACCCCATCCCAATATGCCGACCCCTCCTACCTCCCCCTACCGTGGTATTGGGTGAACGAAAAGGAAATGAATACAAGGCTAAAAGATTATAGTAGAAAATGGGTACTTGGATTTAGAAATGTAACTAATATAACTAATGAGCGTACAACAATTTTCACTTTAATTCCGAGATTAGCTGTTGGCCAGTTGCTGTCTACAAAAAGTAGGCACCCCATCCCGACAAAACCTCAACACGCTATCCTCTCATGTCCCGCAAGCGCCTTGAGGACGTCCTTCACCCAGGGGTCTCCGCTCCTTGTCTCAAGAAGCGGCATGTGCTTTTCGAGCCAGGCTTCGGGATTCCTCCTCACCTCCTTTCTGAGGGAGGCCATGGCC
>NZ_JACVJJ010000050.1:0-39430 GCF_015711935.1 Candidatus Solincola tengchongensis | reverse complement strand
CCGGAGGTGTACTTGATGGCGTTGTCCAGGAGGTTGAAGAGGACCTGGCGCAGCTTGAGCGGGTCGGCCCGCACGTGAGGCAGGTCTTTTTGCACCTCCAGTTCGACACCGTGAGAGTCAAGCTCCTCCTTCCGTTCTCCCACCACTTCCGCCAAAACCGTTGCCGGGTCCACGTCGGCGATCCTTCCCTCCGGCTTCCCCGCCTGGGCGTAGGCCAGGAGGGCAGCGGTCATCTCCTCAAGCCTGCGGGCCGCCTTAGTAATATTTTCCAAAAATTCCTTCCGCTCCTCGTCCGAGGTGTCTCCACGGCCCAGGAGCTCCGCGTAACCGCAGATGAGTGAGAGGGGCACGCGCAGGTCATGGGCCACCGTGGAGGCGAAGGCGTCCAGCTCCCGGACGGTGGTTCGCAGTCTTTCCTCCACGAGTATCCTCTCCGTCACGTCGCGGGAGTTGATGATGATCCCCCTCACCACCGGGTCCTGGAGGAGGTTGGTGAGGATGGCCTCGTGGTAGTGATAGCTCCCGTCGGCGTGGCGGAACCGTGAGACCACGTGCAGGGGGGTAGAAGGATTCCGGAGCACGTAGTCCATGTCCGCCCGCGCCTTTTCCAGGTCCTCGGGATGGATGAACTCCAGGAGTGAGCGCCCGTAGACGCTCCGGTCGTAGCCGGTTATGAGGGCCGTGGAGCGGCTCCCCCACCGGAAGCGCAGCTCGCCGTCCAGGAGGCTGACCATGTCCGCCGCGTTGTGCAGGAGGGCGCGGTAATATCTCTCTCGCGCCGCGAGGGCTTCCTCCGCCATCTTGAGCTCGGTGACGTCGGAATAGATGGCCAGGGAACTCATGAAGACCCCGTGTTCGTCGAAGCGTGGCGAGGCGGTGACCCTGATGATGCGTCTTTCCCCGTCCGCCCTGCGGATGGCCACGTCGTAGGTGCTGCTCTCCCCCTTCCTTCGTTTCTCCGTTTCCTGGCGGACTGTCCGGAAGGATTCCTCGTCCATGAACTCGCGCAGGTTCCGGCCCACAAGGCTACCCGGGGGTACGCCGAATATGCGGTGAGACGCGTGGTTGGCGAAGAGGAAGTTCTCCTCCGGGTCCACCTCGCTTATCCCCATGGCCTGGTTCTCTATGATCACCCGGTAACGCTCTTCGTCCTGGTCTTCCCTTTTCATGGGCGGCGCCTCTTTTCCTCCGGTGGCGATCGCGTCCGCATCGACGATCGAGAACCGCTTCTCGCGCCTGGTTCCCCCGCACCGATGGCCGAACACATTATACAACCGTTCTAAAGTTCATCGTTCACAAGATTATTCGGCACGGGAAGAGCGACGGAACAGGGCGGAGACGAGGAAGGGAGGCGGGGGAGAGTGTGAGGTTGGAGCGCTGATGTTGGGGTTCAAGAAAGGGCCTCCCGTATTCACAGTCTGTCTGGAAGGGGAAGAGTCGCGGGAAGGTGCGCTCACCGGGCATCTTGACTTGACCGGGGGATGCTATTGACAGGCGACCGAAAAGGTTTAAAATTATCAACAGTATAAAATTTAAAAATTAATAAATTTATAAGAAATCCTCACGGCAAGGAAGGATTTCGAGATGGCCGCCAATCTGAGGATAAAGAGCATCAACAAGCGACCTGCTTTATCGGATATCGTGTGCCAGCAGATAATCGACCTCATCAAGGATGACGAACTTAAGCCGGGCGATGTTCTTCCCTGCCAGGATGAACTGGCGACCAGCCTTGGGGTCAGCAAGGGAAGCTTAAGGGAAGCCCTGGTAAAGCTGGAACTAAAGGGCTTCCTCCAGAAGGAGAAGGGCGGTTCTTATCGGATAAGGGGGCTCACCGATCAGCGGATTGCCGATCCCTTCATGGACCTCATGGGTGAAGACCCGAAGTTGGTGTGGGAAGTCCTGGAGATGGCCAAGATCCTGGCGGTGGAAGCCGCCCGCATCGCCGCCTCGAGGGCAGAAGAGGAAGACGTGCGAAGGCTCGAAGAAGTGCTTTCCAGGATGAAGAAAACGGTCGGCAACAAAGAGTATTTCCGAAAGGAGTTTGTGAATATATACACCGACTTCTTCCGGGTGCTCGGCGAAGCCACCAGGAACAACGTATTCATGCATACACTTCACACCTTTAATCAGATGATCAGGGAGGCCATGCCGTTGCCCGTGGCGGCGCTTCGGGGTATCCCCAACATCGTGGAAACCATATACGGGCAGTTCAGACAGATCTCGGAATGCATCGCCCAGAAACGCGATGCCGAGGCTGCAAGGCAGACCAGAAGGCATTTCGAGTTCATCGAGGATAAACTCCGAAGGGCGGTGACCACGCGGGCAAGTAGGCGACAAGCAGGCCGATAGGGGAATGCGAGCTTTTGGGAGGGGTTCTTTCCTCGACACGTATATTCAGGGGGCGCGGCTGAGCTTTCCGGTGGGGTTTCCGTTCTTAGGATCGTTATCGGACTTGCATGGTTTAGGGGGCCCGATTCACCATCCGCAACCGGAAGACCGCGACATGGAGTGGGATGATGCCTTTCCTTATTGGAGAGTCAAACGTCGGGAAGGGCGGGTAAGGAGGTGCGGGGAATGTACTCCTACAACGGTAAGATCCTGGAAGTGGAACTGGGGGAAAGCGCGACCTTCTCCACACTGGAGCTCGTGGAGGAGGACCTCGCCCGCTACATCGGTGGCTTGGGGCTGGCGGAGCTCCTCCTGGCGCGGCGCATGGACTGGGGCCTGGAGGCCTTCGACCCCCGCAGCGTGGTGGCCGTCATGGTCGGGCCGCTCACCGGGACGGCGGTTCCCGGCTGCTCCCGCTACGTTGTGGCCGGCAAGTCGCCCCTGGGGCATTGGGGAGAGGCGCACGCCGCCGGCTTCTTCGCCTCGGAGCTCAAGGCGGCGGGTTACGACGGCATCCTGGTGAGCGGGTCCGCTCCCCGCCCGGTCTACCTCTACGTGCATGACGGGGAGGCCGAGGTGCGGGACGCCTCCCGTCTCTGGGGCTTGGACACCTACGAGACGGAGGCGGCCATCCGGGAGGAACTGGGGGACCCCAAGGTGAGGGTCATAGGCATCGGGCCTGCGGGGGAGAACCTCTCCCACATGGCCGCGGTCATCGGCGACGAGGGGAGGGCGGCGGCCCGCTCCGGGATGGGGGCCCTACTGGGCTCAAAGAACCTCAAGGCGGTGGCGGTGCGTGGACGCGGCAAAGTGTCCCTCCAAGACGAGGAGGCTTTTCGGCGGGTGGCCAAGGAGATCCTCGAAAAGGTAAAAGCCAACCCCACAAGCGGCCTGCTCAAGCAGCACGGCACGCCGGTGAACGTGATGATATGCGCCTACTTCGGCGACATCCCCATCAAGAACTGGAGGCTGGGCGACTGGCCGGAAGGCATCCCGGGGCTCAACGCCGAGGCCTACCAGACGGTGCTCACCCGGAACTGGCACTGCCGGGCCTGCCCGGTGGGGTGCGGGCGCAAGGTGGCCAATACTCTGGGCAAGCCGTCCGGTTTGGCGGACGTGACCGGACCGGAGTACGAGTGCCTGGCCGCCTTGGGGACCATGTGCATGGTGGGGGACATCCGAACGGTGGTGGCGGCCAACGATCTCTGCAACCGCCTGGGGATGGACGCCATCTCCGCGGGCACCACCATCGCCTTCGCCATGGAATGTTTCGAGAAGGGCATCCTCAAGGAGGAGGACGCGGAAGGGTTGGACCTCTCCTGGGGGAACGGCGACGCCCTGGCCCCCCTGCTGAACAAGATGGCCTACCGCGAGGGGCGTCTTGGCTCCCTGCTCGCCGACGGGACCCGGGCGGCGGCGGAGAAGCTGGGCGGGGGAAGCGAAAGTTTCGCCGTGCATTGCAAGGGGCTGGAATTACCCATGCACGACCCCAAGGCCTTCTCCGGCTGGGCGCTGGCCTACGGGACCACCAACCGCGGCGCCTGCCACCTCTCCGCCACCACCTACAACGTGGAGAGGGGGATGACCCTCCCGGACATCGGCCTCACCCAGCCGCTGGACCGCTTTGCGAGCGAGGGGAAGGCGGCCATGGTCCGGACCTACCACGCCTTCTCCGCGGTCCTCGAGTCCCTGGTGGCCTGCAAGTTCATGGTCTACGCCGGGCTCACCCTCACCGACTTCCAGAAGGCCCTGGTCCCGGCAACGGGAAAGGAGTGGACCATCGAGGAGCTCATGGAGTGCGGGCAGCGCATCTACCACCTGGGCAGGCTCATCAACCACGCCTGCGGTCTCACCGGCGAGGACGACCGCATGCCGCAGCGCATCGTGAGCGAGCCCTACCGGGAGGGCAACGCGGCCGACTTCGTCCCCGACCACCAGACCATGCTGGAAGAATATTACAGGCTGCAGAAATGGGACGAGAGGGGGATACCCACCGAGGAACGCATCCGGGAGCTGGGGCTTCAGGAGTTCTCATGGATGGCGGAGAAGGCCAGGGGTTGAGGTGGAAGGCCGGCGGCACGGTGCGCGAAGCCCCCTGTTTCCTGACCGGCCCACTTGCGGCGTAAGGCTTCCGGTCACAAGGAGCCGACCCCGGGCTCAGGCGTAGTGCCGGTCCGGTGAGGAACCGCATGGGCCCTATGGCAACGATATCCACGGGTACGGGGATTAGGGTCTTGGGCCATCCCTCGTTACGGGGGTGGCGCCGAGCGGTAAAGGAAGGCTGTCTCGTCAAGAGGGAGGTGTGGAGATGAGGCTCGAGGGGAAAGTGGCGGTGATCACCGGCGCCGCCTCCGGCTTCGGGAAAGCCTCGGCGGAGCTCTTCTGCCGGGAGGGGGCCAAGGTGGTGGCGGTGGACATCAACGGGGAGGGCGTCAAGGAGGTGGTCGAGGGCATAAAGGCCTCAGGTGGAGAGGCGACGGCCGTACAGGCCGACATCACCAAGGCGGATGACGTCGCCAGGATATTCCAGACGGTTAGGGACGTCTACGGCACCCTCAACGTCCTCTTCAACAACGCGGGGATCGACCATATGAAGAAGATCACCGACACCACGGAGGAGGAGTGGGACCGGGTGATGACCGTCAATCTCAAGGGGACCTGGCTGTGCACGAGAGAGGCGGTCCCCCTGCTCATAGAGGCTGGGGGCGGCTCCATGATACACACCTCTTCCCTCTCCGCCCTCAAGGCCCGGCCGGGGAACACCTGCTACGGGGCCAGCAAGGCGGGGATCCTTATGATGTCCCAGGTGCTGGCCATCGAGCTGGCGCCCCACAAGATCCGCTCCAACTGCCTGTGCCCGGTGGTGGCTGACACCCCCATGGGGGAGAGGTTCCTCCAGAGCGCCCAGGCCATGTACGGGATACAGCTGGAGCAGTGGGACTTCAACGCCGCCAAGGACATCGCCCGCAGCACCGTGCCCCTGGGGGACATATGCACGCCCATGGACGTGGCCTACGCGGCGCTCTTTTTGGCCTCCGACGAGTCAAGGCTCATAAGCGGCACCTATATCCTCATCGATGGAGCCTCCCGGGCCGGCTGACCCCGGCCCCTGCGGGGCTCGACTCGTGCCGGAGGCGGGGAAGGAGGTGAAGGCGTTGGATGCGGGTTGGTTCTCGCGAACCAGCGTGCGCCGGATGTATGTGTGCAACGCGGGATATTTCGACTACGACATGGGTCACATGACCTTCGGCTACAACATGGGAACGCCGCTCACGGTGATCACCGTATTCCTGGTCCTGGAGACCGAATCCGGGTACGTGGTCTTCGACACCGGGTGGTCACCGAACATGGTGCCGGTGCTGGAGTCCATAGGCCTGAACCCAAGGATAGGGCCGGAGAACGACGTGGGCCGTTACCTTGAGGAATTGGGCATCGGTGCAGGTGAGGTGCGTATGGTGGTCCTTTCCCACCTGCACCTGGACCATGCCGGCGGCTTGGCGCGCTTCAAGGGATGTCGAGTGGTGGTGCAGAGGGACGAACTCAACCATGCCCGGGGGCCGCATCCTTTCGCCGCCATACCCTACACCCGCCTGGACTGGGATTTCCCGGATTTTGAGTGGGAGGCCGTGGACGGCGACCTGATGCTCGACAAGGGTCTGGCCCTGGTCCTGCTCAACGGGCACACCCCGGGGACATCGGGTCTCCTGGTAAACCTCCCCAATCGTGGCCCCCTGTTGTTTACCGGAGACAACTGCTACCTGCGGGTGAATCTGGAAAACGACCTCATCCCGGGTTCCATCTGGGAACCGCGCCAGGCCTGGCACTCCCTCCGGAAGGCCAAGTTCCTGGCCGAGTTGACCGGGGCTTCCCTGGTGCCCAGCCACGACCGGGAGGTTTACGGGGAGAAGTTGCCGCTCTTTCCTGAGTATCTGGATTGAGCATGCATGTCCCGCTGTCGACTGCATGGAAGACGGACACAGTCCTGTGAGGAAGGAGGGGGGCAGTCGCTGGAACGCGATGAAGGAAGACCACGCCGGCTAACGCCGGCTGACGCTGCGTCCTGAAAATGAGATGGAGTGAGGAGGCGCAGGAAGTTGAGGGTTGAGATCAAACCGCTTCCTCCGTTGGACAAGGTGGTGAGGGAAGGCGCTTACGAGATCCCCGACGGCCTCTCCATACGTCAGATTCTTGAGGCGCTCGGGATACCGGATAGGGAGATAAGGGAGATGCGTGTCTTGTTGAACGGGTCGATTGCGGATATGGAATGCAAGCCCGAAGATGGATGTACGGTCGTCATCATACCCACTTTGGCCGGCGGTTAAGAGCGATGGCCTGGAGGGGACCGAGGCATATGCTCGATGTAGGGGAAGAGATCCTACGAGTCGATGGAGGATGAGAATCCGTCCATATTCCGGCGGCTCTGTGGTGCGACCATGTCCATAATGGCTGATTCTCTTTGGCCAAAGGAGGATACCCTGCTGGGATCCTGGTAAATTAGGCGGAAATCAAAGGCGATCCTGTCGTCGGCGACGCAGGCGACATGGGGATGGAGCGAAGGAGCGAAAGATGAGCGAGGACCTGGAGAGGATAAAAGAGGCACGCCGCGCCTGGGAGGAGGGCCCCCTGGCCAAGGCGCTCAAGAGGTTTCCCTACATGGACAAGGACAGCTGCCGCTTCTACACACCTCTGGACATCGAGCCCTTCGACTTCCTGGAGAAGGTGGGCTTCCCGGGTACCTATCCCTTCACTGCAGGGACCTTCCCCGTCGAACCCATGGCTGGCCTGACCCGGCTGGCCTCGCTTGCCGGGGGTAAGGGGGAGATCCCCGGGGCGGGAGGACAGACCCGTGCCGCCATCTACTCCGGGTACGGTACCCCGGAGGACACCCGGGACTACTACAAGGGGCTCATCGAGCAGGGGAGCCGCGGAGGCCCCAACCTGGCCTTCGACCTACCCACCCAGTGCGGTTACGACTCCGACCACCCCCTGGCCGAGGGGGAGGTGGGCAAGGTGGGGGTCTGCGTGGACACCCTGGCCGACTTCGAGACCATCTACGAGCCCTACCGGGGAGACCTGGACCTGGACCGCATCGCCTCCAACTTCACCATCAACGCCCCGGCCAACGTGATCATCGCCATGTACGCCGCCCTGGCCGAGAAGCGGGGCATCCCTCTGGAGAAGCTCAGGGCCACCCCCCAGAACGACATCCTCAAGGAGTACATCGCCCGGGGAACCTATATCTTCCCCCCGAGGCATGCGCTGCGCCTCTTCAGGGACAGCTTAGTTTTCATCACCAGGCATATGCCCAACGTGAACATCACGAGCATCGGCGGTTATCACATCCGCGAGGCCGGGGCCACACGGGAGCAGGACCTGGCCTTCTCCATGGCCATCGCCATCGAGTACCTCAGAGTGGGGGTGGAGGCCGGCCTCCAGGTGGACGAGTTCGCCCCGCGTTTCACCTTCAACGCCTTCGGCGGTTCCATGGAGATGCTCAAGGAGATCGCCTTCCAGCGGGCGGCACGCCGCATGTACGCAAGGATATTGAAGGAGCGCTTCGGGGCCCGGGACGAGCGGAGCATGCGCATCCGCCAGGCCCTGGGGGCGCACATCGGTCCCTCCTCCACCACCCTGCAACGCCCCCTGAACAACCTCACCCGGGCGGTCATAGGAGCGGTGGCCAGCGCCCTCTCCGGAGGGAGGCCTCTACCCTTCCCACCCTACGACGAGCCCCTGGGTCTCGGCTGGAGCGTGGAGGCCCTGCAGCTGGCCCAGGACGCGGGGAGGATCATCGCCTGCGAGGCGCGGCTCCTGGAGTACGCCGACCCCTTCGCCGGCTCCTATTGCATGGAAGCGCTCACCGACGAGATCGAGAGCGCCGCATGGAAGGAACTGGAAAAGATAGAGGGGATGGGAGGGGCGGTGGCCGCCATAGAGAACGGGTACATGCAGAGGGAGATCGCCAGAAGCGCCTACGAGCGGCAGCGGGCCGTGGAGCGGGGGGAAAGGCTGGTGGTGGGGGTTAACTGCTTCACCGGCGAACACGAGCTGGAGGTGACCACCAACCGTTTGGTGCCCAACCCCTATGACCCGGAAAGGAGGGAGCGGGCGGAGGAGAGGCAGAAGGCCCGCCTGGCGGAGATAAAGAGTTCCCGGGACTCCCGGGAGGTGGCTCGGCTGCTAAGGGAACTCAAGGCCCTGGCTGAAAGAGAAGAGGAGAACCTCCTCCCTCACCTCGTAGAATGCGTCAAGGCTTACGTCACGGAGGGGGAGATCTGCGACGTGCTGCGGGAGGTCTTCGGGGAGTACCAGGCGGCTTCCCCGTTCTGAGGAAGAGGTGGGAGAAGGCGCCCTGATCCTGCTTTTACGTGGAGCAGGGACGGTCGTTGAGCCGGGAGGCCGTCTGGCGTTGGGACGCTTGTCCCTCTCCATCCCGAAGGAGGGATAGAGGCGTTTCCACCCCACCGCCGCCGGGAGCGGCGGGAGGGTGGATGGGGGCTCCGCAGGAGCAACCCTACCATGCGGTCGTGCGGCATCGGCTCTCGGAGGTGAAGGTGAAAGGCAAGATGCAGGAGGTTTTCCCTGCCGCGGCGGATGAGATGGCGGGAGAAACTGAGGAGGGCGCGCTGTTCCGCTACCCGCTGTGTAGGGCAGAAAGGATGCCTCGAGGCGGCGATCCCCATGTGGAGCTGGTGCGTGAGGTGTTGCGCCAACTCCTCTCCATGGTCCGTCTGCTGAGTGAGGGAAGGGAAGTGGAGGTGGACGGTTTCCGCTTCCTGGGACCGGACAAGGCGGCGCATCCCATTTTCGGCCACCTGAGCGAGTCGCCCCCGGAAAAACGGGTTTCCGGGATCACCGCCTGCACCTCGCCGCAGCCTCCCCAGCACAGCGGCTGGAGGCACAGCGAGCAGGACCTCGGGTTTGGATACCGGTCGCTTGGTGGTCATGATGAGGGAAGATGGCGATTACCGGGCGTTGCTGTGGGGGAGAGCGGAGAGGGAAAGGGAAGGGCCACGGTCCCGGGCTCGGGAGGGGAAGCGGGAGTGCCGCCCTTCCTCCGCAGGGATAATGCCGCCCTTTACGAACCGCGATTGGAATTCCTGGCCCGCGGGCTGGAGGCTTTCCTCCGACTGGTGCAGCTGGAGAGCGGCGGTGTTCCCGTGGAGCCGGACAGTTTCCGGCTCCGCCGGCTATCCGACTGGGCGGATGCTCCCGTCCACCGTGCGGAGGACATCATCCTCCATGCCGCCGACCGCTGCAACTGCCGTTGCCGGTTCTGCTACCACCGGGGATCCATAACCACCCTCAATCATGCCCGGGGGGCATCGGATTATGAATGGAAAAGATTGGAAGCGAGGGTCCGTCACTACCGACCCTCGGCGCATCGGGGGCTGTACCCTTCCTTCGGCGGTCCGCGCGAGGCGCTGGCCCATCCGCGCATCCTGCCGCTCCTGCGCTCATTGCGGGAGAAGACCGACGCCCCCTTCCGCCTCTCCACGAACGGCTGCGTCCTGAAACCCGGCTTCATCGCCGAGCTGGCGGGCCTGGCGCCTCTCTTCCTGGACGTATCCCTGAACAGTACCGACCCGGCCCGGCGTTCCTTCCTCATGGGGGATCCCGAGCCGGAGACGGCAATCTCATCCCTCCCCCTGCTCGCCGAAGCGGAGATACCCTTCGCCGTCTCCGTAGTGGCCTGGCCGGAACCCTCCCTTGAGGAGATGCTCGAGGACCTGGAGAGGACCTGCTCTTACGCCGCGGGCTGCGGGGCGCGCCTGGTCCAGGTCAACCTCCCGGGTTACTCGCGGTTCTTCTCCCCTCACCCCCTCTTCGATACCGATGAGGTGTGGAGCGCGGTGGTGCGGCGGGTGCAGGAGCTGCGTCGCATCGTTCCCTGCCCGGTGGTGGTGAGCCCCGCCCTCTACGAGGAGAACCTCACCCGGGAGAGGAAGAACCTTCCGGAGGTGGTAGGGGTGGTCCCGAACTCCCCGGCCGCCTCCTGGGGCCTCCGGCGGGGAGACGTCATAAGGCGGTTGAACGGCATAAAGGTGATGAACCGGCCCCAGGCTCGCGACCTGCTCACCCTGCTCCAGGAGAGCGGTGCGGAAAAGGTAAATCTTCTGGTCGAGCGGGGAGGCCGGGAGGTGGAGCTGGAAGGGGACACGCGCCGCTGTTCCTATCCTTTCGACTTCCGGACCGGCACCCATCTCGGCGTGGTGTTCATGGGAAGCGGTTTCCGCCTCTCTTACCTCCAAAGCCTTGGAGAGGTCATCCGCCGCTCCGGGGCTCGCCGGGTCCTGCTCCTCACCTCCCTCCTGGTGCGGCCCACCCTCGAGCAAGTCCTGAGGGAGAACCCGCCGTGCCTGCCGGAGGGAGTGAAACTGCACCTCAGCGTCCCGGAGAACCGCTTCTTCGGAGGGAACATCATCCTCGGGGACCTCCTAGTGGTGCAGGATTTCATCGACCACCTCAGGGAATGGACGGAGAAAAAGGGGTTCAAGCCCGACCTTGCGGTGATCCCTTCCTCCCCCTTCCACCTCAGCGGCTGGGGGAGGGACCTGACCGGCCGGGTGTACCTGGATATCGCCAGGGAAACGGGAATCCGGGTGGAACTCTTGGAGTGCCGGACGATGATGGACTGATGCGCGAGCCGGGAATGCCGAACCCGGGAAGACACCCATAAGCCGACGGGAAAAGGCGAGATTGTAGAGGTAGAGCGAAGGAGGAGACGGAGCATGGCCTCGAGGACGGAGGGAAAGGTCATTCGGGTACTCATAGCCAAGCCGGGCCTGGACGGCCACGACCAGGGGGCCAAGGTCATCGCCTACGGGCTGAAGGACGAGGGGTTCGAGGTCATCTACACCGGTTTGAGGCGTACTCCGGAGGAGATCGTCAACGCCGCGGTGGACGAGGACGTGGACGTCATCGGCCTCTCCATACTCTCCGGCGCCCATCTGAGCATCGTCCGCCGCGTCATGTCCCTCCTCGAGGAGAAGGGCGTGGGGGAGAAGATGGTCCTGGTGGGGGGGCTCATACCTCAGGAGGACATCCCGAAGCTCAAAGAGATGGGCGTGGCGGAGGTTTTCGTGTCCGGGACCTATATCTCCCAGGTTGCGGAATTCATCCGCTCCAGGCTGGGGGACACGGGCTGAGAAGGCAACGGAGAGGTTTGAGGCCTGTACCCTGACGACGAGGGGAAAAGGGCTCCGGCCGGAGTCGAGAGGATGGGGATGTTTTTCCGTAGAATTCAGGGTTGGCCGGAGAGGGCGCCACGGTTTATTCATGGAAGGGTTTTGACCGGGGCGCTGATACCGGAGCCTCTCGCGGTCTTGAGGCTGGTCGGCATGGATGATTCTTTCCGGCAGGAGACTTACCTGCCGCATGAAGAGGACGTCGCTGCCCTCTGCGGTATGGGTTAGATGTGGCTGGAACGCGAAGTGCGCGGTGAGGTGCGATGAGGTCCGAGGGACGGTTTTCCGGTACCCGCTTCGACGACGGCCGGGGGTGACGTGGGGTGAACGAGCTGGTTGAGGTGGCAAGATTTGTCAGCGGGCTGAGGTACGAGGACCTTCCGCCGGAGGTGGTGGAGGCGGCCAAGTTGCCGTTCATCGATTGCCTTGGGGTCGCTATAGCGGGGCTGGAGGACCGGAGTTCGCGTATCGCTGCCGAATGGGTGAGCTCGCTGGGCGCGAGTTCGCGTATCGCTGCCGAATGGGTGAGCTCGCTGGGCGCGCGAGAGGAAGCCACACTGCTTCGCGGGTTTAAAAGGACCGCCGCGCCCCTGGCCGCCATGGCCAACGGGACCGCAGCACACGCCTTGGATTACGACGACGTGAGCTTTCGCATGATGGGGCATCCCTCCGTAGCCCTGGTGCCGGCCGTTCTGGCCCTCGGGGAGGTCCTCTCGTCCTCAGGTAGGGAATGCATTCTTTCCTACGTGGCGGGCCTGGAGGTGGCGGCCAAGGTGGGGGCGGCTCTGGGCGGGAACTCCTACATGCGGGGATGGCACCATACCGGCACCCTGGGGGTCCTGGGCGCCGCCGCCTCCTGCGGCAAGCTTCTCGGGCTCGACGAGGAGGAGATGGCCAATGCCTTGGGCATCTCATGCTCCCTGGCCTCCGGGATCCGAGCCAACTTCGGGACCATGACCAAACCCCTGCACGCCGGGGTCGCGGCCATGAACGGCGTCATGGCTGCCCAGTTGGCCTCGCGAGGGTTCACGGCCAACCCGGATGCCCTCTACGGCGAGAACGGTTTCGCCCGCGCCTTTGACTCCGACCTGGAGAAGGCGGAGGAGTTGCCCCTGACCCTGGGGGAGCCCTATGAGCTGCTCGACCCCGGCCTGTCCTACAAGCCCTACCCCTGCTGTCGCGGTCCACAGGGGGCCATCGACGCCGCTCTGGCCGCGAGGAAGGAATGGGAAAAGCTGGGAAGTGTAAACGCCCGCGAGGTGGAGAAGGTGGAGTGCCGGGCACCCGCGTGGCTGCGCTCGCTTCTCGTGTATCACGAGCCGAAGACGGGTACCGAGGGCAAGTTCAGCCTGGAGTTCTGCGTGGCGGCCGCGCTCCTGGAGGGAAAGGTGGGGATTGGCCAGTTCAGGGATGAGGTGGTCGCTTCGGAGCCCGTGGCGGAGCTGATCCGCCGATTCGACTGGCAGGACCTGGAAGGGGAGATAGCCAGTCCCTTCGCCGCCGAAGTTATGGTCTGCCTGAAGTCCGGGGAGCGGGTCACGGGAAAGGCCGAGAGGCCTCTCGGCGAGCCCGGGAACCCCATGAGCGAAGAGCATATATGCGACAAGTACCGTGAATGCGTGGGCAGCGTCCTGGGCCACTCGGTGGCCAATCGCACATTGGAGATACTGCGAGGCTTGGAGGGGTTGGAGGACGTCGGTCTGCTGGTGCGCGCTTACCAGGGTCGGGGGGAAGGACACGATAACCAGCCGTAAACCAGGTGCAGGTCAGGCGATCTCTCCGGCGGATAACGGTCGTGGGTTCGCAAAACCTTGCTCAGAGGTGCGCATGGGAAAAAACAGGGGGGTGAAAGGCGTGAACGTGGGTAACTGGGCCACCAGGAGGGCCGTCTTCCCCCACACCAAGGACAAGACGGCCTTCGTGTGCGGGGAGCGCTCGCTCACTTACTCGGAGTTCAATCGGCGTGTCAACCGGGTGGCGAACGGACTTCTCGAGGGCGGCTTGAGGAAGGGCGACCGGGTTGCGGTCCTGTTCTTCAACAGCACGGAGTTCATGGAGGTCTACTTCGCCTGCGCCAAGGGGGGGTTCATCTTCATCCCCCTCAACTTCCGGCTCACCCCCAAGGAGCTCCAGGGGATATTCGAGGACACCGGACCACGGGCTTTCTTCTTCCATCCCGAGTTCGCGGGCACGGTGGAAGGGCTACGGGAACTGTACCGCCGGCCCATCGAGGTGCTGGCCGCGGCGGGGGACCCGGTCCCGGATTTCTGCCTGTCCTACGAGGAATGGACGGCGGGGTTTTCCGAGGAGGAACCCGAGGTTCCCGAGCCGCCGGACATGGAGGACCCCCAGATGATCATGTACACCTCGGGAACCACCGGTCGGGCCAAGGGTGCCGTCCTCCCTCACCGCAAGACCTTCTGGAACACCTTCAACGACACCCTGGAGCTGCTCTTCGACATGAGCGCCGTCTCCCTGGTATCCATACCGCTCTTCCACTCCGGAGGGTTGAACATCATCACCATGCCCACCTTCTACATCGGGGGGACCATAATCTTCCAGAGGTTCTGGAATCCGGAGGAGGCCCTGCAGCTCATCGAGCGCCACCGCGTCACCCATTTCGGGGCCGTTCCCACCATGCTCCAGATGATGCTCGACGTCCCCTCCTTCTCCCGCTACGACCTTTCCTCCCTCAGGGGCGTGGGCATAGGGGGCGCCCCGGCTTCCCGCGAGCTCCTGGAACGCATCGTGGAGCGGATCAAGGCCCCGTATCTGATACAGGTCTTCGGTTGCACGGAGACCTCCATCGTCCTCTCCTGCTCCAACATGGAAAAGATAGGCAGCGCCGGCATCCCCATGTTCCACTCCGAGGTCAGGGTGCTCAAGGATGACGGGACGGAGGTCAAGCCGGGCTCGGGAGAGGTGGGGGAGATATGCACGCGCGGCCCCTACGTGATGCTCGGGTACTGGAACCTCCCCGAGGAGACCGCCGAGGCCCTGCGGGACGGCTGGTTCCACTTCGGGGACCTGGCCACCGTGGACGAGGACGGCTACGTCTACGTCGTGGACCGCAAGAAGGACATGATCATCTCCGGCGGGGAGAACATCTACCCCGCCGAGGTGGAGAAGGTGCTCGCCGAGCATCCCAAGGTGAGGGACGTGGCGGTCATCGGCATGCCGGACGAGAAGTGGGGGGAGGTGGGCCACGCCCTGATCCTCCTGGAGGACCCGGAGGACCCTTTGAGCCTGGAGGAGATGGAGGCCTTCTGCCAGGGGAAGCTGGCCCGCTACAAGATACCCAAGAAGATCACCTTCGTGGATTCCATCCCCCGCACCCTCACCGGTAAGATACTGAAGAAGGAGCTGCGCAGGCTCTACGGCGGGAGCGGGGCCTGAGGACGGCAGGCCTGCGAAAAAGGATGCGCCCGACGGTCCATGGGCGCCGGCTCTCGGCAGGGAGGGCGGCGGGGAGGGAACGAGCAAGCGCGTCGGGGAGTTGCGGAACGGAGGTGTGATGATGGGCGATCAGGACGAGCTGCTGGTGGAAGTAAGAGAGCCCCTGGCCTTTCTGACCATAAACCGCCCGGAGCGCAGGAACGCCCTCTCCGTCACCCTGCTCCTATCCCTGGCCCGCACCCTTAAGGAGCTGGCCGAAGGGAGCGGGGTGCGCTGCGCCGTTTTGCGGGGAGCGGGGGAGAAGGCCTTCTCCGCGGGCATGGACCTCACCGCCCTCCCCACGGGCCTCCCCGCGGAGCTGCAGAAAGAGGTGGAGTCCAAGGGTCCCCTGCAGTACGCGCTGGAGGCCGTCGAGGACTGCCCTTTCCCGGTCATCGCCATGATCCGCGGCTACTGCGTGGGGGCGGGCTGCGAGACGAGCATGGCCTGCGACCTCCGCGTGGGGGCGGAGGGGTGCCGCATGGGGATGCCCCCGGCGCGCCTGGGTATCGTCTATCCCCCCGAGGGGCTGGAGCGCTTCCTCCGCAACATCGGGTACTCCGCCACGAGGAAGCTCTTTTTCACCGCCGAGCTCTTCGGGGGCCGCGAGGCCTACGAGATGGGCATGCTGGACTACCTGGTCCCCGACTCCGAGCTGGAGACCTTCACCGAGGAGCTGGCCCGGCGCGTGGCCTCGAACGCGCCGCTCTCCGTATCCGGCCACAAGCGGATTCTGCGCATGCTCTCCCGCCGGCTCCCTTTGACCGAGGAGGAGCGCGAGGAGGCCAACGCCCTCATGGGCCGCGCCCTGTCAAGCGAGGACGCCAGGGAGGGCCTCGCCGCCTTCCGGGAGAAAAGGGACCCGGTGTTCAGGGGGAAGTAGGGAGCGGATCGCCGCACGAGCCGCCGCACAAGCCCCGCTTCCGGGGCGAACCGATCCCGACAGCCCTTTCCCGGAGGACGTGTACGGATGCGAGTCGTGGGTTCGCGAGCGGCTCTTTTCCCCGCAGGGCAACCGGTGAGGGGAGGATTCCCGCTCGTTCAGGTAGGCGCATTCGAATTGGAAAGGGTTGAGGGGCCACCTTATCATCCCGGTAAACGTACCTTCCACCGAGAGGAAAGGTGATAATCGTTCGATCGGCGGGGGTTCATAGTGCTACGTCCGGTCGAGGAAGCGAAGCCATATTCTCTTGGTGGGCGCCTAAAGGCTTGAAGATGGATTATTAAGCCATCCCGTCATCCTGAGGAAGCAAAGGGATTGTTGCCTTCCTTCCCCGACATGGATATAATCAACACCGCGTTTTACGATTTGACATCTGATAGATTCGCCAGATTGGCTCTCCGAGTCCAGCCTCCTAAGGCCCGAGGGCTATGGAACTGGACCGATAGGGTGCCGGGGGAAACGCCGGCGCCTCCCGTGTTTGGAAAGGAGAGGAGATGAGCGGAAACGCGCGCCCGTCCTCTCCGGACGGGCTTTTTTCGGGCCGCATCTCGGCGGAAAGAAGGGCGACTTCCGGCGACCCCTCTGCGGCCCATCCCTTCCCCGTCTCACAGCGCGCGCCGAGGGGTGGTGACGAACGCAGCCGACCGGCGCTGCGGGAGACGGTGTCGGCAGGAAACCGCGGGGATGGTTCCGCGTCCGGTAGCCGTGCGGCTCGTGGATTGGCGCTTCGCCGGGAGGACGGGGATCCGTCGTCTCGCCGACCTCTCCCGGACGCGGTAGAGGGTCTGGGTTTCCGCCCCGGCGAAGGGCGGGGGGCGAGGATAATCACCGTCTCCGGTTCCAGCAAAGACGTGGGCAAGAGTTCCCTGGCCGCCTTTCTGGCCTCACGGTGCCCCGGATGCGCGGCGATGAAGGTCTCCGTCCATGGGAGGAGGCCGCCCGGGGAGCCCATAGTGGAGGAAGAGGAGGCCTCGAACCGGCCGGATACGGACACCGCCAGGCTGCGTGCGGCAGGCGCGCGGCCCGTCCTCTGGGTCAGGTCCACACCCGAGACCCTCGGAGAGGACGTCCGGGAGGCCCTTTCCCGCCTGGAAGCCCCGGCGATCATCGTGGAGGGGAACAGCGTCCTCCGCCACCTGGAGCCGGATTTCGCCGTCTTCGTCATGTCCACCGCTTTCGACGACTTCAAGCCCTCGGCCTTCGAGGCACTGGCCAGGGCGCATACGGTGGTGGTCAACGGGCTGGAAGATATTGGAGGAGAACGGGCGCTGGAACTGGAGAGGGCCATAAAAGCCCACAACCCTCGGGCCAAGGTGGTCATGGCGGCCGAGCTTGGGAGGGTGGGAGCCTGGGAGGTGGTGCTCTCCAGGGCGGCGGGAATGCTGGGAGGTGATATCGTGTCCGCCGATGTGGAAGAGAGGGTGTTGGAGGCCGTGAGAGAGAAGGCGGAGGAAGGGCGCATCCCCTGCGCCGTGGCCCTGAAGCTGGCCGAGGAGCTGGGAGTCCCGCCCATCGAGGTGGGAAAGGCGGCCAACACCCTGAACATAAAGATCGTGAAGTGCTCGCTGGGATGCTTCTGAGCCCTGCGTGTCGCCGCTCGCCTGCCGAGGCGGCGGGTAGGGGCTGTCGCCGGAACGTCGGTTTCCGGGATCGTCCGTTGGGGAAGAGCCTCGGGGACGGCGGAGCGAGCGGATCGCTGAAGGCGGTATCGATTTCGCCGGTCGTTCCCTTTAAGGGCCTTGTGAGGCGCCGGCGGGCCGGCCGCCGAGCGCCGCTCCTGAGGCCGGAGGCCTATGCATGAGTTCGGACGGGGGAAAAGAAAGGACTTGCGCCCCGCCTGCTTGAGAAGCAGGAGTGAAGATGGTCGGAATACGCCGCTGCCTCTGCAGGGGCCCGCTGAGGTCTCGTCCAGAACTTCTGCGGGTCCCCACGTGTGAACTGACGGTGCATCGCAAGGCCGTATGAGCGCCGGAGGTATGAGGACGGTTAGGGAGGGCGAGGTGCGAATAGGACAGGCCATCCTCATCGCTCTATCCCTCGCGGTTCTGACGGCATCCACGGTGGCTGCGGGATGCGGCGGACAAACCGCGGAAAGGGTGGAGAGGAGGGAGCTCGTTCTGGCCACCACAACCAGCGTTCAGGACACGGGACTTCTCGACGGATGGATACCCCTCTTCGAGGCGAGATACCCCTATTCGGTCAAGGTGATCGCCGTGGGGAGCGGACAGGCCATGGAGATGGGCCGCAACGGTGAATGCGACGTCATGCTGGTGCACAGTCCGGAGGACGAGGAGAGGATGGTGGGGGAGGGTTTTGCCGTGAACCGTCGCCCGGTGATGCACAACCGTTTCGCCATCGTGGGCCCTCCGGAAGACCCGGCGGGCGTGGCGGCCTCTTCGACCGCCGCCGAGGCCATGCGAAAGATTGCCTCCTCCGGTTCAAAGTTCGTCTCCCGGGGCGACGGGTCGGGCACCCACGTCAAGGAGCTGGAGCTGTGGGGGCGCGCGGATGTCCTCCCTACGGGCGGCAGGTATATGGAGAGCGGGAAAGGGATGGGGGACACGCTGCGCATCGCTTCCGAGGAAGGGGCCTATACCCTGACGGACAAGGGGACCTTTCTCAAATTGAGGGATGGACTCACGCTGTCCGCGCTCTTCGAGGAAGACGAGGCTCTTTACAATTATTACCATGTCATGGAGGTCAACCCGGAGAGGTGGCCGGACGTGAACGCGGAGGGAGCCCGTGCCTTTTCCGACTTCGTCACCGGGACGGAGGCGCAGGAGTTCCTCAGGGATTTCGGCGTGGAGGAATACGGGGAGAGGCTGTTCTTCCCGGACGCACTGCCGGAGGGGGACTTGGGGCAGGGTTGCCGGGAGGTCGATTCCTGTGAGAGACGCTCTGCTCTCCTGGGAAGCGGACGGCGGAAGGTGCGGACGGCCCATGGGAAGCGATGACCGGGCGCGTTGTTCCCGGAGCCTCCTCTTTCCGACGCGTGGCCGGATGGAGGACATGAAAGGGGTTTTCTCCTGACGGAGGGATTTCGTCATCGGGCGAAGGTGCCTCGAAGGCGGAGGGTGTGGAAGCCGCCCGACTGGTGGGGCGGGACCCTCAAGGGGAGGCAGCCCCGCGAGAACTGATACAGAGCAGGGGCGAGGAGAGCGAGCCGGGAGGGTTTGATGGGAGAGATATGGCGGGGTCTGGTGGAGGCCGTGCGGCTCATCGCGCACCTCGATCCCTACGTGATGAGGATAACCCTCTTCACCCTCTACGTGTGCGCCCTGGCCACGGCGGCGGGCATGGTGCTGGGCATCCCCCTGGGTTCCGTACTGGCCCTCTACCGGTTCCGGGGGCGGAGTCTCCTGGTGACCCTGGTGAACGCGGGCATGGGCCTTCCGCCGGTGGTGGTGGGCCTCTTCGTCTACCTTTTTCTCAAGCGGCGCGGGCCCCTGGGCTTCCTCAACTGGCTTTACACGCCCAAGGCCATAGTGCTCGCGGAAGTGGTGCTGGCCATGCCCCTCATCGCCGGGATAACCATGGCCGCGCTGCAGAACGCCGATCCCCGTGTCCGGCTCCAGGCCAGGTCCCTGGGAGCCGGTGAGGCGGGGGCCGCTCTGACGCTCTTGCGGGAGAACCGGCTTTCCCTCCTGGCCGCGGTGATCGCCGGTTTCGGCGGCGTCATCTCCGAGGTCGGAGCGGCCATGATGGTGGGCGGGAACCTGCTTCTGAACGGGGAACCATACACCCGCACCCTGACCACGGCCACCGTACTGGAGGTGGGCCGCGGCGACAGTGTGCGGGCCATAGCCCTGGGGGTCATCCTCCTGGCGATAACCCTTCTCCTGGTGTGGTTCATGACCCTTCTCCAGCAGGGAACGGCGTTTTCCGGTCCGGCCCGCGTGGCCCGGAGGCTCATCCGCCGCTGGCGGCGGGAGGAGGCCGCATGAGCGTCCTTCTCTCCCTGCGCGGCATCGGGAAGGACTACCAGGGGCGTCGCGTCCTCCATGTGGAATATTTTGGCATCGAACAGGGGATGATCACCGCCGTGGTGGGCCCCAACGGATCGGGGAAGAGCACCCTGCTGCGCATCGTGAACCTGCTGGAGAGGCCATCCCGAGGGGAGATTGTCTTCTGGGACGGGTCTCGCCTCTCGGCTCTGGGGCGCCGGGAGCGGATGCGGCTGGCGCGCCAGATGGCCATGCTTTTCCAGGACCCCATCCTCTTCCGCCGCAGTGTGGAGGACAACCTGGCCTACGGGCTCAAGGTGAGGAGGATGCCGCGCGGCGAGAGGAAGGAGAGGGTACGGGAGATGCTGCGCCGTCTGGACCTCGAGCACCTGGCCTCGCGCGAGGCGAGCACCCTTTCCGGCGGTGAGGCACAGAAAGTGGCCCTGGGCAGGGCCCTGGTCCTCAAGCCCCGCCTGTTGCTCATGGACGAGCCCCTCTCCAACCTGGACCTCCCCTCCCGCCGGGAGATGCTGCGCCTCATACCGGAACTGGTACGTGAGGCGGGGGTCACCGCCCTTTACGTCTCCCACGATTACCATGAGGTCCTGGAGATAGCCGATCGCCTGGCGGTGCTCATCGACGGGGTTCTCCACCAGGTGGGAAGGCCGGGCGAGGTCTTCGCGCGGCCGGTGTCCGAGGAGGTGGCTTCATTCCTGGGGGCGGAGAACCTCCTGGAGGGGGAGGTCGTCCGCCGGGACGGCGAGATGGTGGGCATAAAGGTGGGGGAGGGGGAGCTGGTCGCTCTGGGCGATCACCGGGTCGGTTCCCGGGTGAAGGTGCTCGTGCATCCCGAGGAGGTGGTCCTGCACGCTCCCGGCGGGGAGGCCGGTTCGGCGCGCAACCGCCTGGACGCCCGCGTGCTGGAGGTGAGGGAGATGGGCGCTCTGGTGAAGGTGCGCCTGGACTGCGGGTTCCCCCTTACCGCGCACGTGACCCGCGCTTCGCGGGAGGAGATGGGGATCGCCCCGGGAAGGGTCTTCACCGTGGCCTTGAAGGCCACCTCCCTGCACGTGATGCCCTTCAGCGGGGAACCCCGCTAGAGGACGGAGGCTGTAGATTGCCGGGGGCCGGCTCCCAGGGGGATGTGCTCGCCGGGGATGGTACAGGCCAGGGTCCGCAAGCCGTTCCTCCATCCGTCTTGGGTTGTCGAACGGAGCTGAGAGGAAAGGCGTTCGCCTTTCTCCGACCGTGAGCGGGCCTCCCCGATGCGGGAGGGAAAAAGACCGAGAGGTATGAGGGGTAAGGACGCGGTCTTCTCGTAAGGGGTTAGGGTTTCATGGGGTCTTTCCCACCGGCCGGCGAGAGATACCACGTATCTTATTCCGATGCGCGTGCCGAATCGTTCTTCCCCGGCGAGGGATGGAGCCTTAAGCCGTGTGTTCCCGCGAGCACGCGCGGGGCGTCCCGCCAGGGAATGCGTGGTAACCAAGGGCGGGTTTTGACGGGGGACCCCGGAAAGCCGATACTGGATAGGTGATGTGCGCGAGATCCGGGATATGGAGGAGGAGCTTGAACGGAGGGTGGTACGGGATATGCCCGTAGGTGCCCGCACCAAGCGCCTGACGGCCTTGCTCCTGGCGGCCGCGCTGGCCGCCGCTTCCCTCGCCCCGGGTGGGTGCGGGAGGGACGGCGGGCGTCCGCTGGTCATGGCGGCGACCTCCGACCTCCGGGAGTTCGGCATCCTGGAGGAGTGGGTGGAGGGGTTCCGGGACCGCGCTGGACGCCGGGTGGAGCTGGTTACGGTGCCGGACGCCGACGGCCTGGAGATGGCCGTGCACGGGGAATGCGACCTCCTGCTCCTGCACGTCCCGGAAGAGGAAGAACGCCTGGAGAGGAACGGCTACCTGGAGTTCCGGCTGGAGGTTATGCGCGATTCCTATCTCCTGGTGGGACCGCCGGACGATCCGGCGGGGGTGAGGGAGGCGAAGGACGCGCAGGAGGCCCTGCGGAGGATAGCCGCCTCCGGAAGGTTTTTCCTGGCGCGGGCGGACAGGTCCGGTACCGCGGCCGGGGTGGCCTTCCTGCTGGGTACCGTGGGTGGGCGCGAGGCGCCGGCCTGGGTAAGAGAGGTGGAAGGGAGCATGGAGGATGTGCTGGCCAGGGCCTCCCGGGAGTCCGCCTACACCCTGGCGGACAGCAGCACCTTCTTGAGGCTGGCTCCCGAGTTGGAACTGGAGGCGCTCTTCGGGGCCAACGGAGAGATCCCCAACCATTACCATGTCATGGCCGTCGGCAGCCTGGTCTATCCCGACACCGACGTCGAGGGCGCACGCCGCTTTGCCGATTACCTGCTCTCGGAAGACGGCAGGAAGATGATGGAAAAAGGTGACTGGAGGCCGCCCGAATGAAGCCGGCACCGAAGTGCCGCCGTTGGGGGAGTCCCTCTTCGGGGTCCGGGAAATTGGCGGCGCGATGTGGTCACACGCTCCGAGGCCATGACTGACTCGCTGCGCGGCGAGACGCGGCTTGGACCTCGGAGCGGATGGCTGGAAGGCGGGCCCTCACGGAAGCACGGCCGCAGTGCGAGGGCGCGGTTCGCTGGCGTGTACTCCCGGGGAATCCGTGGGTCGGCGGGGACCGGAGGTGATGCATCTTGAGCCGGTACTCACGCGGTCAGCGCAGCGGATGCCGGGAGGGCGAGCCTTTGAGAAGATGAGGGTGAGGAGGAGATCGAAGATGTTGAGCGTGGAGGAGGCCAGGCGCAGGGTCCTGGAGGCCGTCAGTCCCCTGGAGGTGGTGGAGGTTCCTCTTCTGGAGGCGCTGGGGATGACCCTGGCCGAGGACGCCGTGGCCGGGAACGACATACCCCCTTTCGACAACTCGGCCATGGACGGTTACGCGGTGCGGGCCGAGGACGTCTCCGGCGCCGCGGATGAGAACCCGGTGGAGCTCGAGGTCCTCGGGGACCTGCCGGCGGGATACACGGCGGAGGCTACGGTGGGTCCGGGACAGGCCCTGCGCATCATGACCGGCGCACCCCTCCCCGCGGGGGCGGACGCCGTGGTCCCCGTGGAGCGGACCCGGGCCGTCGAAGGGCGCGTTCTCGTACTGGAAGGAGTTTCCAGAGGGGACAACGTCCGCCGAGCCGGGGAGGACGTGAGGGCGGGGGAAAGGGTCATCGCCTCCGGGACCCTCGTGGGGCCCGCCGAGCTGGGGATGCTGGCCTCCCTCGGTCATGCCCGAGCGCGCTGTTTCCGGCGCGCTGTCGTGGGCATCATCTCCACCGGAGACGAGCTGGTGGAGGTGGGGGAGGAGCTCTCCCCGGGAAAGATACGCGACTCCAACAGCTACACGGTCTACGGCATGGTGCTCGAGGCAGGGGGGATACCCCTGCGCCTGGGCATCGTGCGCGACGACGCCGCTCTCCTGGAGAGGACCATCCTCGAGAACCTGGACCGCGTAGACCTCTTCGTGACCAGCGGAGGGGTCTCCGTGGGCGACTACGACATGGTAAAGGACGTCCTAGGGAAACTGGGGGAGATGAACTTCTGGAAGGTGGCCATGCGCCCGGGAAAGCCCCAGGCCTTCGGGCACATCGGGGGAAAACCCCTCTTCGGCCTCCCCGGGAACCCGGTATCGGTGATGGTCTCCTTCGAGCAGTTCGTCCGCCCCGCCCTGCTCAAGATGATGGGGCGCTCCTCGCTCTTCCGCCCCCAGGTGACCGCCGTCCTGGACGCCCCCATCGGACGGCGCACGGGGAGGACGGAATTCATCCGGGTGATCGCCGAGTGGAGGGAAGGGCGATACCACGTGCGGCCCACCGGTCCCCAGGGCAGCGGCATACTCAAGTCCATGGTCCTGGGCAACGCCCTGGCCGTGCTCCCGGAGGAGGTGGGCCGTCTGGAGCCCGGCGCCGAGGTCACTGTGCAGCTCCTGCGTCCGTGAAACCGACTTCTCAGGCGCCCTCCCAGGCCCGGAAGGCCAGGCAGGCGTTGTGGCCGCCGAAGCCGAAGGAATTGCTTAAAGCCGCCCGCACCTTTGCCTCCCGGCTCTTGCCGGGGACGTAATCCAGGTCGCACTCCGGGTCCGGGTGCTCCAGGTTGATGGTGGGGGGCAGCACTCCTTCGTGAAGGGCCATGGCCGTGGCGATGGCCTCCACTCCCCCCGCCGCGCCCAGCAGGTGGCCGGTCATGGACTTGGTAGAGGAGACCGGGATGCGGTAGGCGAGCTCCCCGAAGACCTTCTTCACGGCCAGGGTCTCGGCGCGGTCGTTGTAAGGGGTGGAGGTCCCGTGGGCGTTGATGTAGCCGACCTCCTCGGGGCGCATCCCCGCCGAGCGGAGGGCCTCCTCCATGCACAGGGCCGCCCCCCGCGATTCCGGGTCCGGCGCGGTCATGTGGTAGGCGTCGCAACTCATGCCGAAACCGGCCAGCTCCGCGTAGATGCGGGCCCCTCTCCGCAGGGCTCCCTCCAGGCTCTCCAGGACCAGCAGCCCCGCTCCCTCGGCGATGACGAAGCCGTCCCTCTCGGCGTCGAAGGGCCTGCTGGCCCCTTCCGGGTCGTGGTTGCGGGTGGAGAGGGCGCGCATGGAGCAGAAGCCGGCCACGGAGAGAGGCGTCACACTGGCCTCCGCCCCACCGGCCAGGCACAGGTCGGCGAGGCCCCACGCCACGAGCTGGAAACCCGTGCCAAGGGCGTGGGCGCCGGCGGCGCAGGCGGTCACCGTGCACAGATTGGGACCCCGGAAGCCGTGGACCATGCCCAGCACCCCGGCGGCCATGTTGGGTATGATCATGGGGATGGTGAAGGGGCTGACGCGGGAATGGCCCCTTTCCAGCATCACCCGGTGCTGGCCCTCCAGGGTGGACATCCCACCGATGCCCGAGCCCACCACCACGGCTGCCCGGCCCTCCTCCACGCCCGCCGCCTCCAGCTCCTCCCCCTCCGGAAGGCCGGCGTCGTCGAGGGCCAGACGGGCGGCGGCCACCGCGAACTGGCAGAAACGATCCAGGCGCTGGGCGGTCTTGGCATCCATGAAGGCCAGGGGGTCGAAGTCCGAGACCTCTCCCGCTATGCGGCTGGGAAGCCCCTCGGGGTCGAAGGAGGAGATGGGGGCTATACCCGAACGCCCCTCCTTGATGGCATTCCAGAAATTGGTAATTCCTGTTCCCAGCGAGGTCACGGGGCCCATCCCCGTGATGACCACCCGGCGCCTCACCTCGCCTCACCTTCCCGCTCCGGGACGCGATCGAGGACCAGCCTGACCACATCGCCCACGGTGACGATGTCCGCCGCATCGCCCTCGAGGATGTCTATCCCGTATTCGTCCTCCAGGGTCATGGAGAGGTCCACGAGGTCCAGGGAGTCCACCTCCAGGTCCTCGTTGAGGCGCGACTCGCGGGTTATCCCCTCCGCGCCCTTTCCCAGCCTCTCGGCCAGGATCTCCCGTACCTTCTCGAACACCGCCTGCTCGTCCAACGCTTCCTCCTTTCCTCCTCGCTCCGCTCGACAATCACCCACGTTCCCCGGGTCCCGGCCGTCTCCTCCTCGGATTCTTCGTTGCCGGTCCTGGGCCGCGCGGGGAACCGCTGTTGGGCATCTCGGACTCTCCGACCCGTCCCTGCGGATCAGGAACAGCGGAGGCGGCACCTCCGGATGGGGGGTGAGATTCCCTTACCTGCCGGGCTTCCCGCGCTCTCCCGATGCCAGAAGCCGCAGACCCGTGTTCCACGGCATGAACTCTCCGAAACCCGGGACGGTAGCGACGGAATGCCACACCTTTTCCGGGCGGCGGTGCTTTCGGAGGTCTTGGTCCCATGCCTAGTTATATGTTCCTCCTACCCTTGGTCCCATTCGGCGGATTCCCGCACCCGGCGGTCCTCTCGCCGCATGAGCCTCCGTTCGCTTCCCTCCAGAAAAGCCAGGAGATCTCCGATGACCCGCCGCTGCTCATGCCGCGGCACCACCATGTCCACGAGACCTCGCTCCAGGAGCCTCTCCGCACGCGCGAATTCCTCCGGAAAACGTATGCCCGCCGCCTGTTCCGCCACCCGCGGCCCGCTGAAACAGACGAGCGCCCCCGGTTCGGCGAGGATGAAATCCGCGGCGTAGGCGAAGCTGGCGGCGACCCCGCCCGAGGTTGGGTCGCACAACAGGGCGATCACCGGGATACCCGCTTCGTGGAGCTCGTTCATGGTCACCATGGTCTTGGCCATCTGCAGGAGGGCCACCGCGCCTTCCTGCACGCGCGCCCCGCCCGATGCGGTGACCAGAAGGAGCGGGATCCCTTCCGAGAGGGAGAGCTCGCCGGCGCGGCAGATGAGCTCCCCGGCCACCGCCCCCAGCGTGCCGCCGGCCTGGAAGAAGTCCATGAGCGCTGCCGCGCACCGGCCGCCGTCGATGCTCCCCGTGCCGTAGATCACCGGCTCCTCCGGGGCGGGGTCCTCACCGGAGCGGACCCGGAAGCCGAGGGGGTCGGTGGAGCGCAGGCGGTGGCGGCGTGGCCGGAAGGTCCCCGGGTCGAAGAGCCAGGAAGCCCGCTCCAAGGGTGCCAGGCGGCGGTGATGCCCGCAGGAAGGACAGACCCCCAGGTTTGCGGCCAGGGCCTCGGCCTCGACCCGCACACCGCACCCCGTGCATTTCTTCCATATATTGGAAGCTGTTTCCCTCCGCCTCAAGATCTCCGCGTCGGCGCTCAACAGGTCATCCCCCCGTCCACGCAGATCACCTGGCCGGTCACATACGAGGCGGCATCGGAGGCCAGGAAGGCCACCACCTCCGCCACCTCCTCGGGCGAGCCCGGCCTCCCCAGGGCTATGCGCGAGGCTATGAGGTCCAGCGCCTCTCGGGAGAGGCCTTCCACCATCTCCGTGGCGATGAGGCCGGGGGCCACGGCGTTCACGGTTATGTTGCGCCGCGCCACCTCCCGGGCCAGGCTGCGCGTGAGCCCCAGAAGGCCGGCCTTGGAGGCGCAATAGTTGGCCTGGCCGGGGTTCCCGAGCAGCCCGGCCACCGAGGCCACGTTCACTATCCGTCCCCAGCGGCGGCGGAGCATTCCCCGCAGGGCGGCGCGGGAGCAGTGAAAGGCGCCCTTGAGGTTGGTGTCCAGGACCCGGTCCCAGTCATCGTCGTCCAGGCGCAGGGCCAGGCCGTCGCGGCGGATGCCCGCGTTGTTCACCAGGATGTCCACCCCTCCCCATTTCTCCTCCAGGCTCTCCATCATGCGCCGGACCTCCTCCGGTCGGGACACGTCGGCCTGCAGGGCGAGAGCTTCCACCCCCGCGGCGGAGAGCTTCTCCAGGCATTCCGCGGCCGCCTCGTGGTTTGAATGGTAATTGATGGCAACCCGCGGACAGCGCTCCGCCAGCTTCAAGGTGATGGCCCGCCCGATGCCGCGTGAGCCTCCGGTCACCAGTACCGCCCTTCCCTCGGCGTTCATGTCCCTCCCTCCTTTCTGCCGCCTTCTTCCGTCCACCTGATGAGGGCCCCGCCCCAGGTCAGGCCCGCCCCGAAAGCCGCCAGCAACACCAGATCGCCCCTGGAGATCCTTCCCAGGCGGGCGGCTTCTTCCAGGGCCAGGGGGATGGAGGCGGCCGAGGTGTTGGCGCAGCGTTCCATGTGGAGATGAAAACGTTCCAAGGGCACCCCCAGCCTGCGCGCCGCGGCCTCGACGATGCGCAGGTTGGCCTGGTGGGGTATTATGAGGTCCACCGCGGAAAGGTCGACGCCAGCGCGGCGGCACAGCGATCTGGCAACATATTCCAGTTTTCATACCGCGAACCTGAACACCTCGCCGCCGTCCATGCGCAGGAAGGGATCCACTTCCCCGGAGCGGGAGAGGAAGGGCAGGAGCTCCCGCAAGGCCTCGTCGCTCCCGTCCAGATTGCCGCATAGGGAGGCCATCATGCGCGAACCCCCTCCTTCGGCGCGGATGAGACGATCCCCTCTCCCGTCGGAACCCAGGCACAGGGAGACGATCCCCTCCCCGCAAGGGCAGGGCTCCAGTATCGCCGCCCCCGCCCCGTCGCCGAAGAGGACGCAGGTGGAACGGTCCTTCCAGTCCAGGATGCGGGAAAGGGTCTCCGTCCCCACCACCAGCGCCCTCGCCGCTTCGCCCGATACCAGGAAGCGGGAGGCCACGGCCATGGCATAGAGGAAACCGCTGCAGGCGGCGTTGAGGTCGAAGGCCGGGCCTCGCGCCCCCAATTCTCTCTGGAGGCTGCAGGCCAGGGAGGGGACCATGCGGTCGGGGGTGGTGGTGGCGACGACCACGAGGTCGATGTCCCCGCCCTCCCGCCCAGCTCGCCGCAGGGCGCGGCGTGAGGCCTCCAGGGAGAGGGTGAGGTTGTCCTCCCCGGGTCCGGCGATCCTCCTTTCGGCTATCCCCGTGCGGGAGAATATCCATTCGTGGCTGGTCTCCAGGAAAACCTCCAGGTCCCGGTTGTGCAGCACGTGTTCCGGAAGGCAGGAACCGCAGGCGGTCACGGTCACTCCTTTCAACATGGGAGCTCCTTCTTCACGCGGAGGACGGCCTGACCCTCGCTCACCAAAGCGCCGTCGGGGAGCAGGACCTCCTCCACCACCAGGTCGAAGGGAGCGTGGACCTCGTTGAGGTGCTTGAGGGCCTCGACGTAGAAGAGGACCTCTCCCCTCTTCCTGTGCTCCCCTGGCGCGCAGCAGGGCCCTCTCTCCCCCGGGTAAGAAAGGTGGAGGATTCCCGCTAGAGGGGAGGTGATGAGCTCTCCCGGTCCCTCTCTGGTTGCCGGTTCCGCTTCCGTGGGAAGCGCGAGGCGCAGGTATATCCTCCATTCCCCGTCCTCGACCTCCAGTTCCCGGATTCCCTCCCGGCGCATGAACTCCCCTATTCCCCGCAGGTGATCCAAGATTCTCCTCCGGTCACTTCCGCTAATGTCTGGATGTGATAATCTCCGCTCTGAAAAGGGTCCGAAACGAACAGAAGATTTAAATGGTAGATATTGGTAACATATCCTTCGGCCTCCGTCTCCTCGAGGGCACGGCGCAAGCGGGCAATGGCGGAAGGCCGGTCCGGGGCCCAGGCGCATATCTTGGCCAGCAGAGGGTCGTAGCGCGCGAGCGCCTGGGGGGTGTGTGGGGCGCTGTCCACCCTTATACCTGGACCTCCCGGAAGTGTGAGGCGGGGCTTTGCTTCCCGGGCAAGGCCGTAGACCCGCGCCTCCACGGCGTGGCCGCGGGAGGGAAGGGTTTCCGCCAAGGACTCGCCCGCCGCCAGGCGGATCTGTTCCCTCACCAGGTCCATCCCGGTGACCATCTCCGTCACCGTGTGCTCGACCTGTAAGCGCGGGTTGGCCTCCAGGAAAAAATATCCATCTTCGGAAATTAGGAACTCCACGGTTGCCACACCCACAAGTCCGGCGGCCTCCGCCAGCTTCCCTGCGTCTCGAGCCATGCTCTCCACTCTGGACGAGGGACAACACGCGGCCGGGGTCTCCTCCACCCACTTCTGGTTCCGGTACTGCAGGGAGCAGTCGCGGGCCGGAAAGACCGCGATCCCTCCCCGGCAGTCCCTCATCACCTGGACCTCGAGGTGCCTGGCCTCCGGGAGAAAGCGCTCCACGTAGAGCCCGGCGCCCCGATTACGGGCGGGGGTCTCCGCCATCGCCTCCCGGAACAGTCGCGGGAGATCGGCCGGATCGCGCACGAGACGGATGCCCCTCCCGCCGCCCCCCTGCACGGGCTTGATGACCACCGGGCACTCGAAGCTCCGGGCGGCCAGGCGTGCCTCGTCCTCCGCGGCCAGCCTTCCAAGGAGGAGGGTGGGTATGCCCAGTTCGCCGGCCAGGCGGCAGGCGGCTTCTTTGTCTCCCAGAAGGCGGAGGGTCTCCGGTGAGGGGCCTATGAATGTTATGCCCATTTCCCGGCAACTTCTGGAGAATAGAGGTTCCTCGGAGAGGAAGCCGTATCCCGGGTGCACAGCTTCCGCGCCGCAGGCCACGGCGGCGGTGAGCAGGCGGTGAGCGTCCATGTAGCTCCTCTCCGGGTCGCCGGGCCCCACGCAGATCACACGCTCGGCCAGAGGAGGGGGAGCGGCCAGGTCGAGGGAGGAGAGGGCTACCACGCCGCGGATGCCCATCTCCCGCAGGGTGCGGAGCACCCTCAGGGCGACCTCCCCCCGGTTGGCCACCAGCACTCTCCTGAACATGGCTTCACCTCCGGCATCAAGACCTCAAGCGCTTCGTACCAGCTCCGAGGCATGATATACGGTGAGGTGGGGGTAGTCCCTGCGGGCCATGGCATTGAGTGCCCTTCCGGGTCCCACCTCCACCTGCCCCTCCTCGGCCAGGGGGACCAGGGCGCGCTGCACGTCCCGCCAACGGACCGGGGAGCAGATCCCCTCCACGAGTGCGCGGGCGACCGATGGTCCGTCATCGAGGGCAGTGCCCGTGAGACCCGAGTAAAAGGGCACGGCGGGGTCCCGCAGGGTCATGTCCTCCAGGGCTTCCCCCACCACCTCGGCGGCCTCTCGGAAGGCCGGTGTGTGGAAGGCGCCGCCCACCTTGAGCCGCACCGCGCGCCCTCCCCTTTTTACGGTCGAGGCTTCCACTCTCTCCAGGGAGGAGGCGTCGCCGGCCACCACGTACTGTCTCTCGCTGTTGAGGTTGGCGAGGTGGAGGAACCCGCCTCCGCGCGCTTCCACCACCAGCTCGCGCACCGTTCCCTCGTCCAGGCCCGTCACCGCGAGCATGGAACCGGGCCTGGAGAGTGCGCACTCCAGCATGGCCTTTCCCCGCACCCAGACCAGGCGCAGGGTGTCCTCCACGCCCAGGCATCCCGCGGCGCAGGCGGCGCAGTATTCACCGAGGCTGTGTCCAGCCGTGGCCCGCTGACGGTGGCCCTCCTTCTCCAGGAGGATGAGCCAGGCCAGCGAGACGGCCGCCACGCAGAGCTGGCAGAGGTCCGTGCGCGCCAGCAGGGAAGGTTCGCCGCTCCGGCAGAGGGAAGCGACGTCCGTGCCGGATATCCGGGAGGCCAACTCGAAGACGCGCGCCGCATCGCGGTCCTCCACGAGCCTCCCGGAGGCCATGCCCGGATACTGGCTTCCCTGTCCCGGAAAGACATATACGGGCCTCATTCCCGGACCACCTCCCAGAGGATGAGGGGTTCTCCCACCCCCACCGGTTCACCATCTCGCGCCAGGCGCATCGCCGCCCTTCCCCTGCAGGGAGCGCGCAGCGCCTCATCACCGGCAAGGGCGATGACCCGCCCCAGAACGGTGCCCGCCTCGGCCGGCTCCCCCACCTCCTCCCGGGAGGCTTCGGACCATATGCCCACCTCCGGGGAGCGGAGCAACAGACAGAGGGTCTTCGGCGGACGGTCTTCTCTCCGGGAAGGGCCGCCGTAGGCGTTCCCGCTCCGGTTGAACCCCGAGGCGGGCCCCTCCGGCGCCTCGTGCCTTTGGGGCGGGGAGGCCCCTGTGCCTACGTCGAGCCGGCGGTCTGTTGTATGGAAATAGTTACCATTGAAGCGGCAGCCGTCCATGTCCGCTTTCAAAAGCGCGGAGCGCGT
Organism: Candidatus Solincola tengchongensis; assembly: GCF_015711935.1. Classification (NCBI taxonomy): domain Bacteria; kingdom Bacillati; phylum Actinomycetota; class Candidatus Geothermincolia; order Candidatus Geothermincolales; family Candidatus Geothermincolaceae; genus Candidatus Solincola; species Candidatus Solincola tengchongensis. The sequence continues at coordinate 7,988 of NZ_JACVJJ010000050.1, read as the reverse complement.
GTTTTCCTTTTCCCCCGACGAGTCGCGCGCGCAATCCGGCCTCTCCACCTCTAAGCGTTCCAGCGGAGAGGGGAGGCCTTCTTCCTGCCGGTCACGGGAAAACGGATCCGCGTCCTTCATCGTTTCCAGGGACAACATCCCGCGCAGGGTTCCGACCCGGAAGCGTACCTCAGCGAGGCGCAACGAGGCCATGCATCGGGCGGCCTCGGCGAGGTAGGCCTTCAACTCAGCCGGCGGCCAGAGGCCTTCCATCCCTCACCTCCTCGAGCTCGACGAAGTGCCCGAGCCGCCGGTAGCGTTCCCTCCTGCGCTGCAGGAGGGCGGGGACGGGAACGCCCTTCAGGAGGGAGAGGTGTTCTTCGACCGCCCGGCGAAGGTTGAGGGCCGCCGATACGGGGTCCGCATGGGCTCCCCCGCCCGGCTCCTCGATGATCCCGTCCACGAGCTCGAGGCGCAGGAGGTCGGCCGCCGTGAGCCCCAGGAGCTCCGCCGCCTCCCCGGCCTTTCGGGCATCCTTCCAGATGATGGAAGCAAAACCCTCGGGGGTGATGACCGAGAAATAGGCGTTCTCCATCATCAGCACCGTGTCTCCCAGGCCCAGGGCCAGGGCGCCTCCGCTCCCGCCCTCACCGGTGATGACCACCAGGATGGGGACGGGGAGGCGTAGCAGACGTGCCAGGTTCCCGGATATGGCCCGCGCCTGCCCCCCTTCCTCCGCTTCCGGGCCGGGGAATGCTCCCGGGGTATCCAGCAGGCACAGGAGAGGAAGGCCGAGCTTGGCCGCCAGGGCGAAGGCCCGCCTGGCCTTGAGGAACCCCTCCGGGAGGGGCATTCCCTGCCTGCGCTCCCTCCTCTCTCCGGCGCCTCTCCCCCTGTCCACTGCCGCCAGCACCAGACGGTGGCCGGCGATGGAGGCCACTCCGGCGAGCACGGAACGGTCGTCACGGCCGTGGCCGTCGCCCCGCAGCTCGAAGAGGTATTCGGCGGTCATACCCACCAGTTCGCGTGCCGTCGGCCTTGAGGGATGGCGGGCGAGCTGGACGGTTTTCCAGGCACGCATGACGTACCCTCACCTCCCTCTCGGGTGATTTTCTGCCCTCCCTGCGGCCCGGTTAGGCGGGCATTTCTATGCGGAAGAACGCCAAGAATCCGAAAAGGTTACAACGGGCTCCCCAACCCGCGGGTGCCGGACCGCCCTCTCTGACCTGTGAAATATTCCCAAAGCCGCGCTCATGAGTGAGGGCGGTCCGGCCTGGAACCACGTCGGTCTGTGGAAAAGCCGGCTGAGAGAAGACGGTGGCCTATGGCCGTGGCCAATGTCGTGCTCCACTGTGAGAGGGAGATCCGCTCCGGCGCACGAGACGCCTTCGTGCATCTCGGGATAACGCGGCGCCTCGGCCATCGGAGGACGTCCGTTTCTCGGCGGGCTCCCGAACAGTGCCCCAAAGTGAGCTGGTTTGGTTGTGCCCTCGGAACGGAGGCTGTGGGATTTCCAAGCGAATCAATGGAGCTTTACAGGGGGGTTCCAAACGGGTTTTACAATTTATAAATCGGATAGTATAATAAGAATGTAAAGTCATTAATACTATCCAATAAAGCTATGTTCAAAGTGGGGGGAAGGGGATACCGATGCCCGATTACGATGTGGTGGTTATCGGCGCCGGGGTGGGAGGCCTCTCCGCCGCGGCTCTTTGCCAGAAGGCGGGGATGAAGACCCTTGTTCTGGAGCAGTCCGAACGCATCGGCGGCTGCTGCTCCACTTTTGAGACCCCGGAGGGGTTCCGCTTCGACGTGGGCGCCAGCGTGGTGGAGGTAACCCGCGCCTTCGAGGAACTTTTCCGTCGTCTGGGTCTCCCGCGCGAGAAGTACATCCCCCTCATCCAGGTAGATCCCATCTACGACTACTGCGACAACACGCGGGGTGTGCGTTTCGCCTATCCCACCTCCATAGAGGAAACGGCGCGGGTGATCGCCGAGTTCTCCCCGGAGGACGCCAGGGCCTTCCTCAAGTTCGCGGAGGACTACGCGCCCAAGATAAGCGGCTTGGTGGACAATTTCTTCTATGCCCCGTCGCTGGGCTTCATGGACACCCTGCGCCTCATCGTGAGGTATCCCGGCATGCTCAGCGTTCTTCCCATGTTCGTCACCACCCACCAGAAGGTGGTCGCCAAGTACTTCAAACACCAGGACGTCCTGGCCTCCATGGCTTTCCAGTCCTTCTACGCCGGACTGCCGCCGGACATGTGCGCCGGGCTTTACGCCGTGGTGGGACTGCTGGAGCACGAGGGCATCTTCTACCCAGAGGGTGGCATGATCCGCATCCCCGCCGGCATCCAGCAGGCCTTCCACGACCTGGGAGGCGAGACGCGATTGGGGGCCCGGGTGGTACGGGTGATGGTGGAGAACCGCCGGGCCGTGGGCGTAGAGCTCTGGGACGGGACGGAGATAACGGCACGCAACGTCATCGGGGCCATAAACGCCAAGAAGCTGTACATGGACATGATAGGGAGGGAGCACATTCCCTGGCATGTCTGGAGGGGAGTGACCTCCCTGGTCCTCTCCATGCCCTGCCCCATGATCTACCTGGGCGTGGACTACGAGCCGCCCCTTCGCGCCCACCACACCCTGACCCTCACCGACCCCGAGGTCATGAACGACTACTGGAGCGACTACTACCTGAAGGGCAAGCTGTACGAGAAGGACGGGCGCATCGAGGTCATGGGGCTCATCTCCTGGGCCTCCAAGGTGGATCCTGGCCTGGCCCCTCCCGGGAAGCACGTCCTAACCCACATGGGTCTGGCTCCTTACAACCTGGCCGGGAATGACTGGGACCGCTTCAAGGAGAGATACATAGATCTGGCCATCCAGACCATCGAGCGATACGTGATACCCGACCTCTCGGAGCACGTGGTCTATCGGGATATGGCCACTCCCAAGGATCTCGAGCGCATGCTCCTCCATCCCGGGGGAGCGGTGTACGGCATTCAGACCGACATCAGCCATATGGCGGTCTTTCGACCCGCAAACCGCTCCAAGTGCATCCGGAACCTCTACCTGGCCGGGGCCTCCACCCATCCCGGAGGGGGGGTTCCGGCTGTGGTGGCGGGAGGCATCATCACCGGAGGACTGGTGGTCAAGGACAACGGCTGAGTCCTTGAGAGGCAGGGAAGCGTCGCTCTGGCCTGATGGGGAGCGAGGGGGGTTTGTCGAACCTGGAGTGTGGGTACGGAAGAATAACAGATTACCAATGCTCTTCCAGACGGACTGGAGGAAGAGAGGGGGCTGCAGGTTTCGTGTTCGAGGGCGGGCGGTGCCAAGCCGGTGAAAACATGCTCGCGGGAGACTCCGTATGTGAGGAAAGCGGCCTCCGGCCATAAAGCTCGATCGTCCTCAGGGGAAACGAATATCCGCCGTTTTGGGAGGGAGGGATAACATGAAGAAGAGGACCAAACTCGTGCTGGTCCTGGCCGCGGCTTCCGTTTTGGCGGTTTGGCTGGCCGCGACCACCGAGCCGTCCGACTGGAGATACCCCAAGCTGCTCATAACCCAGCTACCCAAGATGCCATTCCGCTATTTCGTCTGACTCTTTCGCGTCCTTGTGAAGGGATCTGGAATATCCACAGGGATGTCGGGGCAAAGACCCCAATTGGGGCGGCAAAAGGGGTGAATGGGGCATATGGGAGTTGACGGTCCCGGGAGCAAGACCGGCGGGAGCCCCCATGACGGAACCCTCTCGGAGATGGAGGGGTTCTTCAACCCCCGCGGCGTGGCCGTGGCCGGGGCTTCCAAGACGGGCATGAAGCTGGGAAACGTCGTGCTGTCCAACCTCCTTCGCCTTGGTTACCGTGGACGGATCTACCCCCTGCACCCGGAAGGAGGCGAGATCATGGGTATTCCCGCCTATCCCGACCTGCGGTCCCTGGGGGAGGCGGTGGACCTGGCCGTCTCCGTGCTTCCCCGGGAGAGTACCCAGGCTTTCGTGGAGGAATGCGCCGCGGCGGGAGTGAGGAGGGTCATCGTCTCGGCGGCGGGCTTCGCCGACGACGGGGAGGAGGGACGCCGCATGCAGGAAAGGCTGGCGGAAACGGCTCGGCGATCCGGCATGCGCCTCATGGGGCCCAACAGCGTGGGCACGGTGTCCACGCACTCCGGGCTGGCCACCTCCCTCATGACCCTGGAGCCGCTGCGGCCGGGCAACATCTCTATAGTGGCGCAGACGGGGCTCTTCGCGGGCGGCTTCGCTCGCTGGATAAGCTCCACCCAGCGCTTCGGCCTGGCCAAGGTGGCGTGCCTGGGGAACAAGGCCGACGTGGACGAGGTGGATGTGCTCGCCTACCTGCAGGAGGACCCGCAGACCGCCGTGGTGGCCGTGTACACGGAGGGCTTGCGGCACGGAAGGAAATTTCTGGAACTGGCCCGGGAGGTCACGGAGCGCAAGCCTATAGTGCTCCTAAAGGGAGGTAGGACTGACCTCGGGGCGCGCATGGCGGCCGGACATACCGGTTCCCTGGCTGGAGAGGATGCCGTGTACCGGGGAGCCCTGACTCAGGCGGGGGTGGTGCAGGTGGAGGACATCGAGGGTCTCTTCGGGTGCGCCAAGGCCCTCTCCTACTGCCCACTTCCCAGGGGCCCAAAGGTTGGCGTGGTCTCCATAACCGGAGCGGGTACCGTACTGGTGGCCGACGCCTGCCGGATGAGAGGGCTCGAGCTGCCGCCCCTGCGCGAGGAGACCCTGCGCCGGGTGAGGAAGAGCGTTCCGGAGTGGGCTTCCCTGGGAAACCCCGCTGACATATGGTCGGCCACCCTGTCCTCCGGGGTGGAGGGAGGGTACCGGGAGCTCCTGCGCGCCGTGGCGGGCCAGGAGGACGTGGACCTGCTGGTCGTCCTCTTCACCCTGGTGCCGGAATCGGAGTTCGACGCCGCGTCCTTCCTTGGGGATGTCCGGGAGGAGCATCCCGAAAAGCCGGTGCTGGCCTGCCTCCTGGGGGCCTCGCGGGAGGACGGCGAGCGCTGGTTCTATCGATTGGAAGAGATTGGCATTCCGGTCTACACCTCCATCGAGAGGTGCGTGGAGGCCGCTTGGGCCCTGGTGCGGGCAGCGAGGCGCAGGGCGGCCGAGAGGCGGGAATATGCGCCAGAAGGTACCCACCTCGGCGAGTCTCCCGGGCGGAGGCCGTGATGGAAGCGAATTCGTAACCGCGGCGGTCCCGGAAATGTGGGAATGGAGAGGCCGTCGGATTACCGGAGATGCTTAAGGCCTCGGGTTCGGGCCTTGGGCAAGGGAGAACATAACGCTGCGGAGGAACACGGATTGGAGCGGGGTCTCGCTTGGGCGTGGAGCCCGGTGCCCGGATCGTGGACGCTAATGAACGGGGAGGCCTGAACGGTGCCTCTTACGAGAGCGTGGCCTGTGAGGTGGTTGGGCGATAAAACCGTTTGAAGGCCGGATTCGCGCGGAGTCGGGGCTTACTGGATAAAGAAGGAAACCGGACCGGCGGGTCGGGGGTGCGGGCACCGATGCCGTCGATCCGCGGCCCGGCGGTCGGCGTATGGGCATTATGTGACGGGGAAGGACGGCTTCCGATGCGAAAGGCGTTGCGGCGCCGCGCCTGCTCGATGGAAGCCTCGAGGGAGGTGGATCGGATGACCACAGTGGCTGAGGAGATGAGGGGAATGCTGGGGCCGGGGATAGCCACCGGGGATCCCCGCGATTTGAAGGCGTATTTCCGGAAGCCTCCTCCGCGTACGGACCTGACCCTGGTCAGGCCACGCGATTCCTTCCAACTCTCGGACATCGCCTCCTGGGCCTATTCCCGTGAGATACCCATGTACACCCACCGCAGGGGGTATCTTCCGCCGGAAGTCGCCTCTTCCGGTGGCCTGCTCATAGACCTCACGGGCATCGATCGCATAGTGCGCATAGACGAGGACAACCTGCTGGCCTTCGTGGAGTACGGGGTGACCTTCGAGAGGCTCAAGGAGGAGCTCGACACGCGGGGCCTGCGCGTGCTCATGCCCGCGGCGGCGACTTCCTCCTCCGTGGTCCGGACCTATCTGGATCGGGACGTGATCCTGGCCAACGGGGCCACGCGGCCCTACCAGTTCACCACCTTCCACGCGATCCTGGCCGACGGGCGGCTGTGGATGAGCGGCACCGACCAGTACACCCCCGACGGACACTCCGAGTTCCGTGAGGACCTCGGGCCGATGTATTCCAATTTCTTCCATGCTAGTGAAGACATCTTCGGCATGCCCTACGCGATGAAGGCCTGGATCTACCGGCGGTGGGAGGAGAGGAGGGTCGTCGCTTACGGATTTCAGGAGGCGGCACAGGCGGTGGAGGCAGCCCGCACCGCTTCCCGCCACGACCAGGTCTTCGAGTGCCTGGTTGCCGACCGCCGCTACCTCTCCGTGCTCCTAACCCGCAGCCCCGCGGAGGCGGACGCCTTGGCCGAGGAACTCCCGCCATGGAATGCGGTCTTCGGCTTCGACAACCATCCTGCCCTGGTGGAGATATGGGATCGCCAGACTCGGGAGATGGCCGAGGGGCTGGGCGGGGAGCGTCAGGAGGGCGAACTGGCTTCCCTCATGCGTGAGAAGTTCGAGTGGCCGTGGTACGTGAGGGACCGGGAGCATTACCGCGGCGCGGTGGAGACGGTGGAATATTTTACCTTCGCGGGAAAGGTCGTTCCCCTGTTCGATGTCACGGCCGCGGCGCTGGAGGGATACGTGTTGGGGAGGGTGGCCATCCCCAGCTACTACGGGGCGGCCTTCTACTGCGAGACGGACATCTACCACTCGCCGGATGACCCTGCAGTCCCCGAAGCCTGGTTTCGAGCCTACCGGGAGGTCCTCGACCGGGGAGCGCATGTGGGGAGGCCGAGAGGAGAGGTTGCCCGCCTGGTCTATTCCCGCCTTGACCCGGAGAACGTGCGCATGATCCGCAACCTCAAACGTGTACTGGATCCCAAGGGACTTCTCAACCCCGGGCAGCTCATGGAGGGGGTGTAAACCGTGGAGAGGGGTGTTACCAGAAAGAGGGAGAAGTTGACCGATTACCGGGACGACTACTGGGTGTGCGGGAAATGCAAGATGTGCCAGTCCATCAACGTGCAGAAGTTCACGAGCGCCCGCTTCTCCGCAAACTGCCCTTGCGGGACGCGGTACCGTTTCGAATCCTATTACGCAGCGGGGATGATGGAGATCGCCCGCGCCATCACGAACCTGGAGTTCGAGCCCACCGGAAAGACGGCGGAGATCATCTATTCCTGCAACCTCTGCGGTCTGTGCCAGGAGATGTGCTTTCCCCTTAAAGGGCTGCACACCACCCGCATCATCCAGCTAATGCGTGAGAAGGCGGTGGAGGAGGGGTGGGGGCCCCTTCCCTCCCATGGCCCTCTCCTGGAGTCCACGGCGGAGAAGGACAATCCCTTCGGAGTGGAGAGAGGCTTCAAGGGACGGGCGGTCCGCGATCTCGGCATCAAGGACCTCACCCGCGAGAAGGCGGAGAACCTCCTCTTCATCGGATGCGCCTATGCCGCGCCGGGGCAGGAGAGGAGGCTGGCTGCCCTGGTGGGAGCACTGCGGGCGGCGGATTTGGACTTCGGAGTCCTGGGGGACGACGAACCATGCTGTCGCAGCCTAAATCTGGCTCTTGGTGACCGGGACGGGTTCGAGGAGCACGCTCTGGAGAACATAGAGCTATTCCGTTCCACGGGTGCCGAGCGCATAATCACCGCCTGCCCTCACTGCCTGCAAGTGTTCCGCGACGAGTATTCGCGGGTCATGGAACTGGAGTCGGTGCACGCCACGGAGGTGCTGGCGCGCGCCTTGAAGAAGGGCTCTTTCGCTCCCCGGGGGGAGTGGAAGCTGAAAGGGGTATACCATGACCCCTGTTTTTTGGGCCGCTGGTGCGAGATATACGACGCGCCGCGCCGGTTGCTCTCCGCCGTCCCCGGCCTGGAGCTCTTGGAGTTCGAGCGCAACCT
>NZ_JACVJJ010000049.1:0-8627 GCF_015711935.1 Candidatus Solincola tengchongensis | reverse complement strand
ATATGATGATAGAACTCTTCCAACTGGGGCAATCCCCCTCGATTAGCACCAGATATCAAAAGCATGTACTTAATATTTCACCAAATAAGCCTGTCGTTGAAACCTGTTTTTATGAGAGTGCGTCGCGTGAGAAGGTGTTCAACGATGAATTAAGTAAAAATAGTCAACGCGTTGAGTAAATCGAAGAGTTGGGGAAACGCTTACAGGAATGGGTAGAGTGGAATACGGAAGGCGAGGGGATAAGCGGAATAGATGCTGGGCATAAGGTAAAGCTATGCGAGGGAAAGAGAAAGTGAAAGTGTTTAAAGACAGTTTAAGAAATGTCTGGGAGGGGGACAGAAAAAGTACGCAGTAGAGCGTATGGCGAAGTTGTGACGTAACTTAAGGCGGCGCGGCGCTGGATGGTGCGGAACTAGGCGATGCGAGGAAGGACGGGAGGTAAGACTGCGCAATGCCCAAGGCAGGGGAAAGGGGGCCGCGGGGATGAGTGGAGATGGGATGAGCGATGACATCTACGTGAGGCTGCGAGAGTATCTGGACCGCCTGCCGGGAGGCTTCCCCCAGGAGAGCGGGGGACTGGACGTGGAGTACCTAAAGCGCATCTTCACACCTGAGGAGGCGGAGGTGGAGCTGGCGGTGAGGCCGGTGCCCGAGCCGGCCTCGGCAATCGCCCGCCGCTGCGGGAAGCCGCCGGAGGAGACGGAGCGGATACTCGAGGGCATGGTGCGCAAGGGGCTGGTGCTCCCCGTCCCTCCGGACAAGCCCGCCGGGAAGAGGCTCTACATGGCCCTGCAGTACATGACCGGCTTCGGGGAGCAGGTGCTGGCCTTCGGCCTGGACGAGGACTCGGCGAGGCTGTGCCTGGACTATCACCTCAAGTCCGGCTTCAAGGCCGGTTTCGCCGGCCAGAGGCAGATGCGCGTGGTCCCCGTGGGAGAGGCGGTGGAGAGCCTCCCCGCCGTGGCCCCCTACGACCGCATCCGGGACATGGTGGCCGCCCAGGAGGTCATCGCCGTCACCCCTTGCCCCTGCCGGGTCTCCAACCGAAAGGCGGGAGTGGGCTGCGGGCACCCCGTGGAGAACGAGCTCAGTTTCGGGTTCGTGGCCCAGTGGCGCATCGCCAACGGCTTCGGAAAGCGCATAAGCACCGAGGAAGCCCTGCGCATCATGGACGAGGCGGAGAGGGCCGGGCTTCTTCTGGCCCCCACCAACACCAAGGAGCCCGTCGGGATGTGCATGTGCGCCGCCTGCTGCTGCCACTGGCTGCAGGGGCTGCGTCTGCACGATAGGCCCGCGGACCACGTGCAGTCCTCTTACCGGGCGAGGATCGACCCGGACTCCTGCACCGCCTGCGGATCATGCATCGAGCGCTGCCACATGGAGGCCATCGCGGAGGTGGACGGGGCTATGGCCGTGGACGAGGGGCGGTGCATAGGTTGCGGCCTGTGCGTATCCGCCTGCCCGGAGGGGGCGGTCGTGCTGGTGGAGCGGGAGGGCGCGCGCGAGCCCTCCTCCACCTACCTGGGCATGTTCGCCCGGGTGGCCGGAGAGCGGGGCCTGCCCCTGGGTAAGATGGAGAAGGTAATGGACCGCACCCCGCTGCCCCTCTTCATGGGGACGTGGAAGGTCCTGCACCGGCTCCACCTGGCGGGCCCGGTCATCAACCTCATGGAGAAGCGGGGCCTGATCTAAAAAGCGGATGGGAATCCGCAATTCACTAAGACCCGTTCGCGCGCGAGGCTCTCAATCCCAACTTTTTCCTTTGCTGCATTGGAGGGACGTGATTTTATGCATAAGGAGAGAGTTTCTCGAAGGCGCCGCTTCGACGCCGCGTCGTTTCGGCAAGCGCTCCAAGGTAAAGGTAAAGAGATTTCCTCCTATTGCCGTTTTTTCAACAGGTGATTTAAAAAGAAAAGTCCAAAAGACCGCCGGTCTTTGGCGGGAGATGAAACGAGCCATTAACGGTGGTATATTCATATCGGAAGCTTAGTTCCCTTTGGGCTTCTCCCTGAGCGCAAGGGCGACAAGTTAGGGGATTAGTTCTCAGGGGTTGATTCCTTACCTCCCCAAACGCTCAGGAATAGGGCGCGAGAGCGTTGGGAGGTGAAGGAATTGAATTCCGGAGGGAAAAGCTCACCGCAAAGATCCTCGAAAGTTAAGGAAGCCTTTCTCGTTACCTCCTTGCTGGCTGCGGCGCTTCTCTTGCTGGCCTTTCATTTCGCACGAGCGGAAATGCGGGGCACGGAAGGCGGCGCGCCCACGGCTGCCTTGACGCCGGATACCAGCTGGGCACCGGATAACGGCTCCGGGGCCCCCGCGGTGAGCTCCGTCCTCCCCCGTTTCTCGGGGGAGGCCACCGCCGTGCACGTGACCGACCTCCACGGCGCGGGCTTCCAGGACGGGGCCCAGGTGAAGCTCTCCCGGGCCGGACAGCCGGACATCGAGGCCACCAACGAGAACGTGATCTCCGCCAACCAGATCTCCTGCGACCTCGACCTTTCCGAAGCCGCATGGGGAGCCTGGGACGTGGTGGTCACCAACCCCGACCTCTCAAGCGCCGGCCTCCACGGTGCATTCTTCGTGGGGACTGCTTACGGGCAGGCCTGGGGTTGGAACGAGGAGAGCCAGTGCGACGTCCCCGCGGGCAACGACTTCGTGGCCATATCCGCCGGTGGGACCTACAGCCTGGCCCTCCGCTCCGATGGCTCCCTGGCCGCCTGGGGGGAAAACTATTACCACCAGTGCGACGTCCCCGCCGGCAACGGCTTCGTGGCCGTTTCCGCCGGAGATTCTTTCAGTCTGTCCCTTTGCAGGTGCTACCTCGTCAACGCCTCGGTCCTATCGGGTCAGGGGACGGTCAACCCGACCTCCCAGAAGGTGACCTACGGGGAGAGCGCCCAGGTTAAGATAACCCCGGATCCGGGCTGGCACATCGCCGGGATAACCGACAACGGAAACCCGGTGACTATTGCCGATCCCTCGGGCATGACCTACACCCTGGAGAACGTCACCGAGAACCACCTGGTGGAGGTGGTCTTTGAGCTCAACACCTACGCCGTCGCCTGCTCCGTCTCCCCCCAGGGCTCGGGGAGCGTCACCGGAACGGGGAACTACACCCACGGCTCCCAGGTCACCCTCACCGCCAACCCCGCCGCGGGCTACCACTTCCTGCGCTGGACGGAGGGAGGGACACAGGTCTCCACGGAAAACCCCTACAAGTTCACGGCCACCGCCAACCGCACCCTGGTGGCCGTCTTCGAGCAGGAGGTTTCCCCCCAGACCACCTTCTACTTCGCCGAGGGCTACACGGGAAAGGACACCTTCGAGGAGTACCTCTGCCTCATGAACCCCAACGAGGAGCAAACCACGGCCCACATCACCTACATGTTCTCGGACGGCTCCACCAAGGAGCAGGACCTGCCCATAGGCAAGACCTCCCGGGCCACGGTGAACGTGAAGGCCGCCGTGGGAGAGGACCGGGACGTCTCCGTGAAGGTCACCTCCTCCCTTCCCATCGTCTGCGAGCGCCCCATGTACTTCAACTACGCGGGGGCCTGGACGGGAGGGCACGTGGTCATGGGGTACACGCCGTGAGGCACGGGCGGCGACGGCAGGGAGAAGGCGATGAGCAAGGAGATTCGCGGTTGCGGATCAAGCGGATTTGAATAGGAAATTAATGGAAACGATTGGGGCCCCGGAGAGCGGGGCCCCAACGTCTTTCGTACTGCGATTCCCGGGGCAGGACGTCTTCGACGGCCTGGCTTACCAAGCCGTCTCTAGAGTACGTATTCCCCGCGGAAGCCTCGCCGGGAGTTTAGGCCGGCCATCCTCCCCGCCCTCTCCGCCTGCGCCATCTCGAAGAAGGCCGCGTGGACGACCGCCTTGCGGTAGACGAGGGCGGAGCCCAACATCCTCTTGCCAAGGAAACGGTAGTCCCACCCCAGGCCCACCGACCGATACTTCCTCTCCTCGCAGTTGACGGCGCGGGAGAGGAACTCCCTGGCCTTCTCCGGGGTGGGCTTGGGCGGCTTCCTCCCCTGGGTGAGGAAGGCCTCCATGGCGTAGCTCTTGAGCAGCTTGGGGTGGAGGACCTTGTAGGCCGACGCCCTGGAAAGGACGTCCATCCCCGCCGCCCTGCCGTTGATGAGGACCAGGAGGCCCCGCTGCCCCTTCCGGCAGGGGAAGGCCTCGAGGTACTCCTCGAGCTCCTTGCCCCGGGCCTGGATCACGTCCCGGATGGCGCCGGTGGGGGAATGGACCCCGGCCCTTTCCGCCACCCGGTCTATCTCGTCCCACACCAGGGCCTGGTCGGATTGGAATTCCGCGTGCCGCTCCAGGCTCTCGGTCACCGTTTGAGCCTTCCGGCTCCTCACCGAGTGGACCAGCACGTTGTCGGAGTCCTCGAAGTAGCGGCTCTCGTAGTGCCAGCGGCCGGCCTCGGTGCAGCTCACGGGGATTACCAGCTGGGACTTGGCGGGAACCAGGATCGACGTGTTGAGCACCCGGTTCTGCTTGGCCCCGGCCAGCTCCTCCCCGTCCATGAGCAGCACCGGTTTCTCGCCCCGGTTCTCCACCTTGAGCTCGGGGACGCTTCCCCCTTCGTCCACCTCGCCCACCCTGAGGCCCCTTCCTCCAGAGCCTCCTTAAGGGTCAGGTAGGCCGGGCCCCCCTTGACCGGGGAGAACAGAGGGATTACCCCCATATTCTCGAAGACCTGCAAGTCCCCCAGCTCGAGGGAGGTCAGGTAATCGGTTACCAGCTTTTCCATCTCGCACACCCCCTTTACAGGGCATTTGTAGCACCTGCCAGTGACAAAATCTGGGGTATGCCGCCGGACGGCAGTGCTGGTCTGGGTGGTAATCGATGGAAAAAGTTCGTTCGTCTGGCGTTGGAACCCGGAAGAAGACGTGGCCGGGAGACCTCGTTATCCCGGCCAAGTTGCCACGGAGGCGAAATCGTGGTTAGTGGTGATCGCGACCCCTTCGATCTCAGGCCGCCGTCGATGGTCTGAAGCTTGCCGCCCCTCTAAATGGCGGTACTCCGATTTGAGCGGCCCCGATTGAGCCGAAGAGCCGCGGAGGTGCAGCCTCCCGCACCGACGGTCTGACTCAGTCCTCTACCTTCACCTCCACGGTGCAGTCGTCGGGGAGGATCTCCATGTAATAGGTGCCGGGCGCGAGGTAGATGGTTTTCTGATGTGGCCCGGGCTCGAAGGCATTAGCCCCCGCCTGCATCTTGCCGTCCGGATGGGAATATATGGTTATGGTCACTGTTGCCTTGTCTCCGCCGATCAGGTTGTAGTAGAGCGTCTGCGAGGAGGTCTTGACCTGGAAGGTGTCGGTCTTGGTGTCGGCGCTTACCGTGGTGGAGAAGACGATATTTTGGCCCTGCGCCTCCTGCTGCTCGGAGCCGGTCTTTTCGCTCGTCTGGGCATCCTCAGGCGCGCCCTTCTCTCCGGCTTCCTTCTTGGACCCGCAGCCGGCAGCGGCCAAAAGAAGTAGGAGGATGATCAGGATACCGGTGATTCCGACGCAAAGTGCGCCCTTCTTTTTTCTCACCATTTCGCACCTCCTTCTCGTGGGCCTGCGCCTATTTTAAGCGGGAAGAGCACCGGGCGCAATAAGAAGTCCGCGCGTGAAAAGCTCGTGGGTAGGAGTATTTTTCCTCCACTCCTCGCGTCTTTGCCGTTTCGTCCATGTGAGGTTTCGATAGAAGTGGCATATTGTGGAATAAATGTCCAACAAGCGAACCTCGAGGGTTCACGAATGCTTCCAGGATTGGAAGAGCATTCGGCCTGGATTACATCATCTTCACCCGGCTGTATTTCCCTCTAGATCCCCCTTGGATGAAGATCAAGAAAAATCCCCAACAACATGCCCTACACATCTAAAGGGACCTTCCGAAGCGGACGATTGCATGTCGATTCAGGAGCGTCGGCTCGCCCCGTTCAGGCGCTTATCCTGTACACCGACCCCCTCGATCCCACCGCCAGCAGCTCCCCGCCGGGCAATGGTGCGAGGGCCTCCAGGTCCGTTTTGCTGTCCAGAACGTCTTTCTCCCAGTGCACACCTTCATGATCGCCCCGCATCACCAGTCCTCCCCAACCGGCGACCCAGACATCCTCCGATGTAAGACAGATGGACCTCAAGCAGGAATTGATTCCGGTATCCACCATTTCCCAACTTACCCCGCCGTCGGCGCTCCTGAGCAACGTCCCCCCGGCGCCGGCGGCCCACAACTCCGCTTCACCGCCGACGGCGACGTCGTGCAGGGCCGCCTGCATCGCGGTCCCCTGTGTTTTCCAGCTCTCGCCTCCGTCGGGAGAATACAAGATGAGGCCTCGCGATCCCACCACCCAGGCGCGGCCCTCCTCGCCCACGGCCACCGCGTTGAGCATGAAACCGGAGAGGCTGCGTTGCCCAGGCTGCACCATGTCGCCTTCCGTGAGTCCCTGCGGGGCGAGATAGCCTCCGGCGCTGCCCAGCCGTACGGCTCGGGCCTCCCCGGTGTCCTCGCGTATCCGGATGAGGGTGCCCGACCTCCCGCTCACCAGACAGAGCCCGCTGCGGGAGCGGACGGCGTTGAGAAGGTTCCCCGTCCCCGTGGATAGGACCTCCCAACGCGTGCCGCCGTCCCGGCTGCGCATGACCCTTCCCTTGCTTCCGGCCACCCATAGCGTGCCCCCTTCGCTGAAATGAGTAGCTTTCCAGAGTCGCTTCTCCTCCCTGTACAGGACGTCCCAACTGTCCCCGGTGTCGGGCGAGTAAAGAATGAGACCCTTTTCCCCCACCACCCACACCCGACCGAGGCCGTCGGTGGCAGCGCTCCAGAATTTGGCAGCAATGGGCGTGCGGATCTTTGCGGCCTTCATCCTTTCCCTCCCTTTGTCCGACCGTTCCTGTCTCCAACCCGCCAGAACCGGGATTAGGGGTCCCGGATGTCGCCCCCCGTTGTCCATTGTTATAGATGATGATTCCTGTCTTGGCGGGCATTTGACGAGATGGCGCTTTCAATCGCCGTTGAGCGACTGATGTTCAAACTTTTCGATGTCATGATTCTACACTATTCAAATAGATATACCGCCACGCAAAGGCCTCCATAGGAAGCCCGGCCCTTTATTCGCAAAGCGACAGTTACCGCGGAGCCCCTGCATTCCTTGGCCGGAGTCTTCGTTTGAGGCGGCGAAAAAAGAATCTCCATGCCCCGGGTATCGCCGCACGAGGGGCGAATGCGCTTCGGGGATTTGAAAAGAGTCCATGCGGATTTTGGGTCGCTTTGGCGGTCGAAAAGGTTTAACGCTGGCGAAAACCCGCCGATGCTGCGCCGCTCTTCGATCCTGTCCGCCGTCTGCGGTCATGAAGTGGAGGCGATGATGGAGGTCGGCGGAGGGGGGCGGACATCCATCAAGCGGCAGTTCTCGCAGCCGCGAAGGGGAGGAAGAAAGGTCCCTAGCTTCGCGGGCTTTGCTTTTCCATTTCCCAAACGGCAGGTGTAGGCCCAAGTTATGCCTGCCCTGCTAAAGTTGAGGGAAGCAACAAGGAATGGTCAACTCCGGGCGGTGGATCACGGGCCAGCGGGATTACCCTTGTGAGCGCCGCTGCTTTCCCATGAAGGACGAAGACGGGCGAGGAAAAGCTGGTTCGTGAAGGTTTTAAGAGGGTGGATATTAAGGAGGGCGTAGCCGGTGTGGAGGCACGTTCCGACGAAGTTCAACGGGGGTCCGTCGCGCTCAGCACTGGGTCAATAAGAGAAGAGCGTTGAGGCACCTTCCTAAAGGCCGTCTATAACCAAAGCCTGGCCGGGGCGTATATGCCCTCTGACCAGGCCTTTTATCTGGTGGAGATGAGCGGATTCGAACCGCCGACCTCCTGCTTGCAAGTTGACTGAAATCAGTTGTTAACAGAAACAACATCTTCAACATGGGTATGTTGAGGGGTAAATTATGGGTTTGAGCAGGTATTTTACATTTAGCAGAAGTGATGGCTTTTATGTAAAGCGCCGTATTTTACGGCAATTCCGGTCCTTTATGTTAGAAATCCGTTAGAAAAAAAGTCGTTCCGCTATCCGAATCACGATCTGTTTACCAGTTAATATTATAACCTTCTACAACCTCTCGTAAATGAGAAAGTGAGCCACGCGGGGAACGCCGGCGATCACCACCGGGTGCTCGGCCAAGTCGAGCTGGGCCTGCTTTCCCGGTGCGGTCTCATAGCGCACCGTGCGGCGGGAGTCCCGCAGGGGGCGCTTGGGGCGGATGTAATCCCGCAGGATGGTGCGCCCACCCTCGTAGCCCATGAGCCTGAGCTTTTGCAGGATCACCTCTGCGTTCCACACCCCTTCCGCCAGCTCCTGGTCGATGAAATCCTTGAAGGGATCGAGCTAGCTGTCCCGGGCCCGGGGCCTCTTCCCGGAAGGTGGGCCTCCCCACACAAGTGCCCTGGTCACCGTCCTGGGATGCACTCCCAGCCTTTTGGCGATGTCCTTCTTGTAGACACCTCTATCATGTTGTGCTTTGATTTCCATATAGTCCTCCTTGCTGATCATCGGTACCTCCCCGGTAGTGATTGGACACCTCCTACCGGATTGTAGCCGATGACAGCCGGGGGGACTCTCTCTTCCCAGAGTGA